>RECM01000198.1 GCA_007694035.1 Balneolaceae bacterium | reverse complement strand
TGATTTGAGTAAAACATCCCGTATTTCGCACGAATCAGCACATGAAACGACAATTCACATGGGTACTCAAGAGAACAGCGGAGTGAGCATCCAGATGGATTCGGCAGTTCTCACACTTTCAACTGAAGCCGGTGCCGTGTTAAGTTATTACCACGGCTACAATGATCCGCCAGCTGAGCTCGATGAACGCTATCGTCGTGGCGGATATATACATCCGTTGTATTCTCCCTCCGGGCAAGTATTGACTAATCACCTTAATCCGGATCAGCATCCTCATCATGCAGGGATCTGGTCTGCATGGACAAATACCATTTTTGAAGGTCGCACACCGGATTTCTGGAACCTTCATCAAAATTCGGGAAGAGTTGATGTGGATTCCCTGCTTCATTTTTGGGATGGACCGGTTACGGGGGGGCTGATCTCCAGGCATAAGTTCATCGATCTCTCCGGTGAAGAGCCGGTTGTGGCTCTCAATGAATTATGGGAGGTTCGTGTGTATTTGCCATCACCGGAGCATGATATTCATATTTTTGATTTGACGGTAACCCAGACCGCGAATATAGAACAACCGTTGAAATTACCTGAATATCGCTACGGTGGTATCGGTTTCCGTGGCCACAGCGACTGGGATGATCCGGATGCTTGCTACTTTCTGACCTCCGATGGTCAGGGCCGCGACGGACATGGCACCCGTGCCCGTTGGGCACATATGGGAGGATACGCGCAGGGCCAGCTGGCAGGTTTTGCCATTTTAGGGCATCCCTCAAATTTCCGGTTCCCGCAGCCCGTGCGCATCCATCCCTCAGAACCATTCTTCAACTTTGCCCCAACCCAACTGGGCGATATGGAGATCGTGCCCGGTGTTCCACATGTTACAAAGCTCAGAATTGTCACCCACGATGGTAAACCGGATTCCAGTCTGATTGATCGCTATTGGCATGATTTTGCATATCCACCAGGCGTATCCATTATTGAATAAGCAGACAAAATCCCGACCACTTTAATGACAATAATCTTGACCGGGCACAATCTAAAAGCCAGGTAAGAATAAATAACACGATTATGAAAAATTTGATTGCAATTCTGTTTGTGCTTTTGAGTGTGAGTGCATTAAAAGCCTCGAATACTGAATCATGGGTCGTTGAAAGCCCTGTGCGCGACCTTTTTTACGAGCCGGTTTTTGCAGAGGTGTCAGCTCAAAATTTTGATGAAGGTGTACTTTGTCTGTCATCGAAGTATGGTGTGCAGCCGGCACAGGTTGAGCGGCTGGATGATCAGAAGGCCCGAATCTGGTGGCTGGCCACGCAAACGGCTGGTGAAACCGTGCGATATGAATACGATCGGAATGCAAACTGTACACAGGCCTCGTTTACCTGGCAACATATTGGCCCGCAATCGGATCGCCTTTCCCTGGGTGACAGGCCGGTTTTACAGTATGAGTTTCCGGTCTTCGATTATGAAGATATTGAGCTGACGAAAAAACCGTTTCACCATGTGTACAGTCCGAATGGTACGAGATTGATTACTAAAGGTGCTGGTGGTTTATTTCCGCACCATCGGGGCATATACCTCGGGTACTATGCCTACATTGATGGGAGCGACCAGCGTGTTGACATCTGGCATGCAAGAAACGGCGAGCGTAGCGAACATAATCGGGTTATTCGACAGATTGAGGGCCCTGTTGTTGGTGGTCACGTGCTTTCGATTGACTGGAAAGACCTCGAGGGGGAAAATTTTGTTGATGAGGTACGGGAAGTGAGGACGTTTCTCCAACCGGATGGAAACCTGCTCATAGATATCCGCTCAGAGCTGACCGCACTCAGGGATAAGGTACTGCTCGGCGGTGACCGTCATCATGCCGGTTTGCAGTTTCGCGCTGCACAGGAAGTGGCCGATAACCAGGAGGCAACACGTTTCATACGCCCTGATGCCTGGAGTGATATGGCTGATGATGAAGAGCTGGGTAATGAAAACATACTCGACTTCCCATGGAATGCCATATTTTTCGAAATTGAAGGAAAAACGTATACAGTGGCATACCTGAGTCATCCATCAAACCCGGACGGCGCCGAAATGTCTGAACGCCTTTACGGCCGGTTTGGCGAGTTCTTTAAACAGGAACTCACCAGGGGTGAATCACTGGTCATGAATTACCGATTCTGGGTTAAACAGGGAGAAGCCCCCACCCGCTACGAAATTCAAGAACGCTTCGAAAATTATGCGACTCCACCGGCAATAATTAAATAGTCATACCAGTATTTGAATAGTTAACTTCCAAATTCAACGTAAAAACAATCATCACCGGAAGATTGTGAAACCGATATGCAGGGAAAATCCCCGAAATATAAATTGGGAATTGTTGGCTGCGGATCTATTTCAAGGATCCATGCCCATGCCATACGCAGCAATGAACGAGCTGTGCTGGCATCGGCGCACAGCAGAACTGAAGACAGTCGAAATGCATTTTGTGAGGAATTTGCAATAACCGGTTTTTCCGGATACAGTGATTTTTTGGCCAGTGATGTGGATATTGTGGTATTGTGTACCCCGAACGGAACCCATTTGGACTATGGAATGCAGGCGGCCGATGCCGGCAAGCACCTGATCATTGAAAAACCGCTGGAAGTAACCGTGGAACGCGGAAAGCAGCTTGTGGATCACTGCAAGTTGCGGGGTGTGAAACTGGCAGTGATTTATCAGAACAGGTTCATTGATAATGTGCGCAAAATGAAGCAGGCCCTCGATGACGGGGCAATCGGGAAGGTGGTGATGGTGCGGGCATCCATCAAGTGGTTTCGTGACCAGGATTATTACAAAAGCAGGCCATGGCGCGGCAGTCTCAGCCTGGATGGAGGCGGGGCATTGATCAATCAAAGTATACACACGGTTGATCTGATGCTATGGCTGGCAGGCCCTGTGGCCTCGGTGCAGGCTTACAAGGGAACCCTGACCCATGATGGCATGGAAGGTGAAGACAATTTTGTAGCATCGATGCAGTTTAAAAGCGGTGCACTTGGTGTACTGGAGGCGTCCACATCGATTGTTCCGTCGCAAAACCGGGTGATTGAGATTCACGGAACCGGCGGTACGGCAATATTGAATGGCGACAATTTACGCATTCTTGAAAGTGGAGATTCTGTATCTTCAGATGGAGCCGGCAATACTGATGATGCGCCAGCATCTGGCGGATCATCCGGCCCGCTGGCCGGGTTTTCCAACAGCCATCATACTGAGCAGTATCGCCAGATTTTTCTGCATCTTGATGCAGGTTTGCAGCCCCCGGTATCGGGTCATGAAAGCCTGAAATCACTGGCGTTTGTACAGGCGGCATACAGGTCTGCCGAACAACAGGCGGCGGTTTCTCCAGACCGGTTTTTTCCATATACATCATTGGAAGGTGAATAATCTGTGACAACCGTTCAACATACCGGTTTTTACGCGATGGGAACACGCTGTAACATCGTTCTGCCCGGAATGGATGAAGATGATGCGGATGTCATTTTTCGCCACATCCGGAATGAAATAGCCCGGGCCGAGGGGAAGTTGAGTCGCTTTTTGGGGAGCAGCGATATTTCCATAATCAATTCAAAAGCTGCTTCCGCACCAGCCGGGGCAGACCAGGAAGTGTATCAAATCCTGTCGTCGTGTGCTTACTACCATGAAATAACTGGCGGGTGTTTCGACATCACCCTCAGGCCGGTTTTGCAGTACTGGAAAGAGAATCCAAACGGCGACAGGCAATCAGCCGGTGAAATTCTGTCGCACCTTGGAACGGACAAAATTAAATTCGACGAGAACAACAGTACGGTATCATTCCTGAACGATTCCATTGAGATAGACCTTGGCGGTTTTGGAAAGGGGTATGCCCTGGAAAAAGTCAACGAAATGCTTCTGCGTTTTGGGGTAAAGTCTGCCTTCCTGACCATGGGTGAAAGCTCGGTGCTTACTTTGGGCAATCATCCGGCTGGGGATCACTGGAAGGTAGGAATAAAAAACTACCTTAATCCCGACGAGGCGATTCATACGTTCAATATGCGATTCGGGTCGGTGTCCACTTCCAGCAACTTCTATGTTGATGACGGTGGAACGCTGGTCAATCACCGGCATGTGATTGATCCTTTCACGGGAGTGCCGGTAGAAAAGCTTGTTGCAGTGTCTGTTTTCTCGAATACGGCACTGCTTGCCGAAGTGTTGTCGACGGCTGTTTTGGTTATGCAGGAAGAGAAGATACAGGATGTGGTGAACCGGTTCCCCGGTACCTGTGTGTTGAAAATGGATTACAGCACCGGTGAAATCATAAAGAAAGTATGGGACTCAGAAAAAGAGCATGCACATCGTGTGTAAATAACTGATTTTAAGTAATCAATAAATCTAAAAACAATATCATGTCATATATGAACAGGAGGGCCTTTTTAGAGCTGGTATCCAGCCTGGCCGGGACCACGCTCCTGGCATCTCAAATGCCCTGGTTTGGAATCTTTAACAACACTTCGGGCGCCGGCGGTGGAGCATCGGACCGTGTACGTGTCGGTTTTATCGGAGTGGGATCGCGCGGACGCACCTTACTGCTGAATGTGCTGGATTTCCAGGATCGCATGAATGTGGATATAGTTGCAGTCTGTGATAACTGGCCGGAGCATTCGGAGCGGGCCAGGAGCCTCACCAACGGCAAGGCCCAGGCGTTCCTTGACTACCGCGAGATGCTGGATAAGGTTCCGATGGATGCGGTGATCATCGCCACACCGCTGCACGAGCATGCACAGATGACTATCGACGCCCTGAACATGGGAATTCACGTTTTTGTAGAGAAGGCGATGGCCCGAACACTCGACGACACGCGTGCAATGTACGATGCTCATATCGAATCGGGCAAGGTGATGCTGGTCGGCCATCAACGCCTGTTCAGTCCGGTCTATCTGAAGGCCATGAACATGATCAACAGTGGAGACCTGGGCCCCATTACCATGCTTCGCGGCTGGTGGACGCGCAATACCCAGTGGGTATTTTATGATGTGCCCGGTGGCCGGGGCAGTGCGTTGGACCGACAGAGAAACTGGCGACTGTATTGGGACTACTCTGCCGGAATGATTACGGAACTCGGGTCACATCACTTTCAGATAGCCAACTGGGTGCTTGACGCCGAACCATTGTCGGTTATGGGTAGCGGAAGCCTGAATTATTTTAACGACGGCAGGGAAGTTCACGACAACTTCTCATTGGTTTTCACCTACCCCGGCGGTATTCATTTCTCCTATGATGTACTGCAGAGCAACAAACACAACGGGATGGGTTTTCAGGTTCTGGGCAAAAACGGAACCATGCAATTGGAAGCCAACAGACACTTTGCAGAGGAGCCGCCAAAGCCGCCTGCAATCCGAACGTTGATCCACAATATCGAGAAAAGCATCTTTGAAACAGTACCCATTGGCGGGGCTACATGGATTCCGGCCGAAGCGGTAAGCTATGGCGGAGAATATATTTCAGCGGATTACCAGCTCAATGAGACCCAGTTGTTCCTGGAAGGGTTCGTTGAGTTTGTGCGCAAGGGTGAGGCCCCGCGCAAGCTGACCGACGAAGGGTACAATGCCTCAACGTGGTCGCTTGTTGCCGAGGAAGCCTCGCGTACCGGGACTGTTCAAACACTCCCCGAAAAATATAAAATCAATAAATTCAATGTATGAGACCCGATTGGGCATATTCAGCGCAGGTCAGTTCCGGGCTCGAACAGATTCCGGACATCTTGGCGCCAACCTTATGGGCTCATGACGTAAACTGTGCATTTTAAATAAATAATTCAGATCAGAATTATGAAAGATATTGTAGTAAAGGAAAAAGTGATCAGACGGGAGTTGATTCTCCTGGGATTAATGCTATTAGTGGCCTTTCTGATGAACGTGTATGCTATTTTGGTGCATCAGGGGCAGTGGTCGGAACTGCTGTCGCAGCTGCATGTGGTTGGATTGCTTACACTGTTTCTGTATGGCCTGGTTCTGCTTGTCCGCCTTATATATTGGGGGGGCAGAGCAGTTTGGAAGAGAAGCGTTTCCTGAAATCAACAGGCCGGCAGATAGTTTTTAAACTTATTACCGGTATCAATTTTGGTGTGATACCCAATAAATTATCTGTGCCTTAATCCTGTATACCAGTTTAAATGCAATATTTTACTGTCCCTTTCATGTCATAGCAAAGCCTGTTGGTGCCTGCTGCAATCTTGATTGTGAATCAGGGATTTACAAGTACTTTGAGGGGATGAGTCAACAGTGCCGCCGTTTCAAGAACGTGGGCATGGAAATCCTCCACTACATCATGGTCCAGTTCCCAGGCCGATGTATAACGATACACCGCTTCTCCATCCACTGCCCTGAATGTAAAAAGGTGCGTGTCAGGATCATTCGCCCGATGCTCAGGCTGATATATCATCGGTACAATAATTCCCATGTCGAGCCTGTGGCCCTGGTCGGCCTGATTTCCTGAAGTCCACCCATAGATGCTGTTGTGTGCAACCCCGGTATTCAGTTTGTCTGAATTACAGATATCCGACAAATTAAACCATAAGGTCAGGATCAGGCGCAAATTTTTTTTGCCACAAGGCCCATCTTTTTGCGCGTTCATTGACAGGAACGTTTTATTCAACCATCAAAAAACCTGTTAATGTCATGAACACATTAGTCAACACACTTTCTAAACCAATCAGGAGGTGTGGAGTACTTCTGCTGCCACTCAGCCTTATGCTGATCCTGCTCACATCCTGCAAGAACGGCACGTCGGTCGATCCGTTTGAAAACAGCGACGATGTGGGCAATTACCTTCAGGAACTCCCTTCATGGAACCAGTTCTCACCACCAGGTCAGGTCCGGCCGCCCACACCGGCCGGTGAAGCCCAGATCGAGGATGATGTGGTACTTGAATGTGGAAGTCATTAACGAGGATGGCAGTCTCGGTCTGCTCCAGAACGTGACCTACTCCTGCCAGGTGCAGCCATTTACGCTTTCCCAAAACCCGCAGCAGATTGCCATGTATTCTCCCGACCGTGAGATTCTCTATGCCGGCGGGCTGATTCAGGGCAAAAGCCACCGCGATGGTTTGGGAAGCCTGTTGGGCCTTCCCATAGCTGAACGGGCCCCGATTAATGTATCCATTCCGGACCTGGCCAATGACGACAATTTCCGTACCGTGGAACGCCCCAACCAGGGAACTGTAGACCAGGCGATTGGCTCAATGATCGGTGGGGCTACTGCCAGCGGACTTTCCACACCAAGCTCAATCAGTTTCAAAATGGAGACCTACCACAGTGAACGCCAGTCGGCGCTTCAGATGGGCCTCTCGGGCAACTACCTTGGATTTGAAGGATCGGCCAGCGGAAGCATCGACAGGCAGCGGTCCGAAACTACAATAACCGCACAGTTCTACCAGAAGATGTACAGCGTGGTTGTGGAAGCTCCGCAGAGCCCCGGCGATTTTTTCAATGAGGATTTTACCGAAGCCAGATTGCAGCAGCAGATCAGCCAGGGGCGCATCGGTCCGGATAACCTGCCGGTGTATGTATCCAACATCGTGTATGGCCGCATGATGATGTTTTCGATTACCTCAACGGCAAGTGAATCCGACATCCGGGCCACGATGCAGGCCGGGTACAGCTCCATTGGCGGCAGTGTGGATGCCAACCTGAGCGCCAAACAAAAAACCATTCTGGCGGAGTCCAAAATCAAGATCAGCTCCATAGGCGGCGATGCAGAAGCCACCCTGGCAATGATCCGTTCGGGCGACTGGTCGCAGTATTTTACCAACAATGCGCCGTTGTCGAGTGCGGCCCCTTTGTCGTACACATTCAGGAACCTGGGCGACGGCAGCATTGCCAGTGTTACAGAAGCCACCGAATACAACATCCGTTCATGTACCGCCCGACAGGAAACTCCCGGCACCTTCAACTTTCTGGATGCCCAAAACC
>RECM01000262.1 GCA_007694035.1 Balneolaceae bacterium | reverse complement strand
CTGAACTTTCGGAATGCAGGATGGCATTGCGTTTCACATACCTCACATTCGGGTTATCCCGAAGCCCTTGCAGCGCCTCTTCCGGCACATCGATGTGCAGGATCGGGAAGTTTTTGTAGGCGCGCAGGATGTGTCCGCCCACACCGCGGATCAGGTTCTCGTCCGGCTTTCCGTGAAAGCCGATCAGGTATCCCTGGCCCAATTCGCTGATGGATTCTGCAGGGAAACCTTTATCCGCATCAACTATCCCCATTTTATCGTTGCAGGCATTGGCAAAGAAAAGCAGGGATGCGGTACAGATTACTGCAGTCACGAGCAGCAATCGATCTGAGATTGTACTTCGTTTCATAATATCCTCCGTTTGAAATAATTGGCCCGAGCTTTCCGCCTGTCCAGCCGCAGCAAGTGGGCGGCCCGGCGAAAAGATTTGGAACCCCTTGATTAATAATTAACCCCTTTAAACCATGTGAACAGGGCTGCACACCGAATTCTGTACAGCTTCACGTGTTCCCATATCTTTATATATGATTAATCTGGCCGATTTTGGAAAAAAGTTTTGACTTTTTTCCCTTGCCGGCCTGTGTGATGAGCCGCTCATACAACGCGGCATCTTTGAGCAAGTGGTGCACTGTGAGTTTCTCAGTTTGGATTCCGGAGAATCACCCTCTGAATATACCAACCCGCCTGCCAGGGGCTGATGCACCGGCAGGCAGGCGGCCTCATGTTTACATAATGCCCCTATGGCATGCTCTCAACATTGTCTGAGCAGGTACAAACGTTCGTCTGCATCAGATCGTTATCTCTTTTGTCTCCGAGATGGATCCAGTTGCGTCGGTCACTTTCACGGTAACGGTGTAGTTCCCGAACCCATGGTGGAAGCTGAACTCGAGTGTACCCGAAACCCTGCTTCCGCTGATATTCCCATACCAGTAACTTTCGCATTGACCATTTACCGAAATCTCAACTTTTCTGAGATTATCGCCTGTCACCTCCCAGTCAACCCTCAAACGCGCCCACACACTGTTGCTCGTGTTGCTGAGTACGAACCGGAAGATTGAGCGTAATTCAGGATCAGCGTTATCATCCGAATCCCTCAATTCATCAAAAGAGGCAAGAATGGTATGATTTACACTGACTTGCGTTAAGGTGAAATGCGGAACAGTACACAAACCGGGCTCACGGCATATGGGAGCCGGAATTGGTATTGGCATGTTGATGTCATCGGATCCAAACTGATATCCCTGCCCGAAATCGCCATGGTATCCAGCGGGAATATCCCCTTTAACAGGGACGTCACTATCCGCATTAACTATCCCCGTTATATCGTTGCAGGCATTGGCAAAGAAAAGCAGGGATGCGGTGCAGATTGCTGCAGTCATGAGCAGCAATCGATTTGAGATTGTACTGCGTATCATATTGACCTCCATAAGAACTGATTGGCCCGGACTTTCCGCATGCCCAATCACAGCAGATGTGCGGCCCGGCGAAAAGGTTTGGGCCTCCCTTGATTGATAATTAACCCCTTGAAACTATGAGAACAGGGCTGCACCACGAACTCTGTACAGCTTAACGTGTCCCCACATCTTTATATATGATTTATCTGGCCGATTTTGGAAAAATATTTTTACTTTTTTTAAAAAAAAGGCCGGCTTAAACAATTTTCATCTTTATATTTTTCAGTGATTTAATCAACCTGAGTAGTACTTTATGTTTTCTCCATGGATTCCGGAAACACCGAATAATAATTTTCAAGAAGCAGCTTCGCGGTCTCCCGGGTCATTGCGGCTTTGATCGGTGGTTTATTCAGCCCCCCGGCAATTTCATCGAGTTTTGTGTCAACGGTTTTTCTCAGTGCATCCGCACATTTTCTCTTCCCTTCAAGATTGTTCACCAGCACGATTAGCCGCGCGTATATCTCAGTATCTTTGGCCAAGCGGTGCACCCCTGAGTTACTAAAAGACGACAGGAATATATTGAGCATCTTCTTGCTGCACGACGGATAACACCGGAGCACATCGTCTTCAGCGATGCCGATCCGCAGCGATATTTTAAAAAGCAGCTCGATCCGCGGGCGGTTGCTGCCAAACCGGTTCAATAGTATCCCGAGTTGCCTGTAAATCTCGGCCAGGGCAATATCCGCGCTGATCGTTTCCTGGATCGCAAATTGAGCATGGGTGAAATCCACCTTCTTCTCAAGCAAATGAGGTTTAACCCTTTTTCTGGCATACTCAAAACAAAGGTTACTTACAATCTTATAGAAATAAGCCTTTAGACAGCGCCAGGGCTTGTACTGTGCCTGCATCTTTATAAGTACTCCCGTCAACATACGCTCATTGATGTACTGGATGGCGTCATCGACTTCACTTCTTGCAAACAAGCCGGAAGCTGCATATTTCAATACAACAGACCTGATAACAGATTGATTGCGCTCCAGATATGTAGAGGCGTCCCGGAACAGAAGACTGTTATTTTTTTCCACATCGCCTGAATCCGGATCACACTGCTTTTGTATAAGCAGTTTTTGGATTTCGCAGCATCTGTAATTGAAGATAAATAAGCTGGAGAACGGTTGCGGTTGATCCCCGCTAATCAGATGAGACCGGATTGAACTTATCCCAGCCATCATTAGGAAGGCAATAATGGCACAAGTACCCCAATACTTGTTATCCATAACTATAACTACCGCTTCCATGACTACTACTCGCGTGAAACCCCCGTTGATACGGATGAACTGAATACCACCCCGAGCGATGCGTAATAACTGAATATTGAGATAGTAAATCTCTTTATTAGAATATTAGTATGAAATAATTCCATCATTGTCAAGAAAAAGTGGTAAATGGCCTATCCGGCCAATTACGCTTTCTGCAGGTCTGCATTGTTCAGTTTTCTTCCGGTTTATCATTAAATTTCTGGCCGGGCAGTAAAACGGGAACCCGAAATTTCTGCCCTGATTAACATGAAATTATTGTCAGGCTCCAGTGGCCCGACACCATAACAGGTACATTTTACACCATTATTATCAATCATCGGATTTTCAGTTTTCATGAAATTATTTGCCTTCCTTTCCATTATCACCACTCTCGGCATCGCCCTACCCCTGGCTGCCCAGCCCGTCGAAGAGCTCCGCGCGGTAAAAATTACCAATGTCGACAGCCAGGTGCTTTTTTCGGATGAGGCCATTGCCGCGGCCATGGATTTTCTCGCCGCATCGGGCATAAACGCCGTGCTGCCGGTGGTGCAGAACGCCGGCTGGACCCAGTACCCCAGCGATGTGATGGAGCGCGGGTTCGGCGTGCGCATCGATCCCCGGCTTGCCGGCCGCGATCCGCTGGGCGTGCTGGTGAGGGAGGCACGCCGGGTGGGCATCGAGGTATACCCCTGGTTTGAATACGGTTTTGCGAGCATCTACTCGGGCGGCACCCCTCCGCACGGCGGCCACATCATTGCAAAAAATCCGCACTGGGCCACATTGAACCGCAGCGGCAACCACTGCACAAAGAACGGGTTCGACTGGATGAACGGCATTCATCTCGAAGTGCAGGATTTCATCATTTCGCTGGCCATGGAGATCATCGAAAACTATGACATCGACGGCATCGAGTTCTCCGACCGCATGCCGGCCATGCCCGTCGAGTGCGGGTACGACGACTATACCAAAATCCTCTACCGGGGCGAGCACAATGGGGAAGATCCGCCCTTCAACTTCCGGAACCCGGCATGGCGTACCTGGAGGGCCGGCAAACTGAACGATTTCTACGCCCGCGTGCGCGATTCGGTTAAAACCCGCGACCCCGAACTGTTTGTGGCCTCCAGCCCCAGCGTGTACCCCTGGGCCTTTAACGAATACCTTCAGGACTCCCAGGCCTGGATCAGCAACGGCACCATCGATCACTGGATCCCGCAATTCTACCGGCAGAACCTGGCCGCGTATCAGATCGAGGTAGACCGCGCCGTTGAGCAGGCCGGCGATCGTGCCGACATCCTCGTTGCCGGCATCCTGATGAATGTGGGCTCCTACACGGTTCCGGCCGATACCCTCCGGCTGTTCATGCAGTCGAACCGGGATGCGGGAATCAGGGGCGAAGGGTATTTCTTTTATGAGGGCTTCAAGCGCAACGGCGACGAGCTGGCCACCTTTCTCAGGGAGGAATTCTACAGTGAACCCGCGCTCATTCCCGGCCGCAACGGTTTTCAGCGTCGCCCGCCCGCGGTAATCCGGCGTCCGGAATCGGACGGTTCCTCGATTTCCGGCACCTGGACAGCCACCAGTACCCCCGGATTCGACGGGCCGGTATGGGTGTTCGACAGCCAGGGTCCAGGCAACGGGGCCATCGGTTATAAGGTGGATGCAGCCGAAGACGCGTGGTATGATCTCTATGTGTGGACCACGCCCGGTGCGGATCTTACCGATACCCTTCAGGTCGCTGTTGAAACCGGTGATGCAGCCATACTTAACGTACCTGTGGCCGGCGGAGGATGGCAGCACGCCGGCACCATCTATCTGACCGGTGATTCGGATCAGCCGTCTGTCACCATCCTTTCGGTAGGTACCGACGGGCTCCCGGCCGCCGCCGATGCGGTAATGGCCGCTGTAAACCGGAAACTGTCGCCGGGCACCGCGGTATCGATCGACAAAGAACAGGTCGCAATGCGCCAGCTCCCCTCAGCGGCCTCCATTGAAATGAACTATCCGAATCCCTTCAACCCGTCCACCACCATTGTCTACACCGTGAACGAGCCTGCGCAGATCCGCATCACCGTTCACGACCTGCTTGGCCGGTCCATGGCCACAATTACCGAAGGATACAGGAGCACCGGCCGCCATACGGTTTCGTTCAACGCGGGGGGCCATGCCAGCGGGATGTACCTGGTGCGTATTTATTCGAATGGAAGTGCTGCGGGATCTCACCGGATGATGCTGGTCAGATAAAAGCCTGTATCACGCTTGCCAGTTGCCAATGGGTGACGGGTATTACACATCCAAGGTCCACAAGTGTTCTCCACTCCGGAACGGCGACGGAACGTTTATCACTGCTTTCCGATATATCTGCCGGGCAGTATTCCGAATTTTTCTTTGAAACGCTTGGTGAACATGCTGGCACTGTTGTAACCTGTTTGAGTGGATATCTCTTTAATGCTCATTTCACCCTCCTCAAGCAGCGATTTTGCCTTTATCAGCCGTTTATTTCTGAGAACCTCCCCGAACGTTTTTCCGTAAAGTTTTTTAAAACCCTTTTTCAATTTGGTTTCATTCGTACCAATAGCCCTCGCGATGCTTCCCAGGGTAATATCTTCCCCAAGATTACTGTCGATGTACTGCCGGGCCCGCTTGATAATTTCCATATCGACTTTCCGCAGCAGGTTTTTGTCGTACCCGAATTTCTGTTCATTATTGTAATGTTCGGTCTGCATCCAAAGCAATTCGAGGGCTTTTGACTCCATAAAGAACCGTTTAACCAGCCCTTCTGTGGCTAAATTTTTCATCTCACTAATGGTCTCGGAGATGCTTAACGGATACATACTGTGATACAGAAAATGTTCAGCCTCTTCATCGCCCCTGAAAGCTTTGGCCAGTTCACCAGGCACTTTCATGAGACTCAGTTCCAGATTTCTGGTAAAACGCTCTGTATCGATCTGGATCAATGTAAGTTTCAGCCCGGCCTGTGCAGGAAAAACCATTGTCTGCGACCAGGTTTGAAGCTGAGTCGATGCAATTGCCGATGTATGGGATGTGAGCCTGTAACGGAATTCAGGTGCAAGTGTGTGCACCATGCTGCCGTTAGTCATAAAGATATACCTTATAACATGCCGCTCTTCTTCAGGAAAATTAAACTGTATGAGACGGTACAAATTCACGTCCATACAAATCATTGAGAAACCCTCTTCAAAAGGATAACCGCAGATCAAACCACTACCGGTATCAACAGGCAACGGAACCGAGTATTCAAAACCATCCATCGATAGTTTGGTTTTGAAACTTGCTGACAGTTTCTGGAAAACGTCCTTAATATCTGCAGATTTAAACGTGATGCTCATTTCGGTTTAACCGCTAAGTACATTTAATACATTTACAGGGGGCTTCGAAAGCCGTTTTACACATAATGAGGGTAAATGTATCGATTTTTCGATGGAATCTGCTAATCACCTTCAATAATTTTGAATTCCACTCTTCTGTTGAGGGCCCTTTCTGTAGGCGTACGGTTTTCGGTTACCGGGTTGTCGGGCCCGAAGCCGGCCGCCCGGATACGTTCTTCGCCTATATCCGGAAAATTGCTCAATAGATAATCGCGCACACTTTCCGCTCTTCTCTTCGACAGCCTCATGTTGTAGTCACGGGGGCCGGTGTTGTCGGTATGTCCCTGTACCTCCATCCTGATTTCAGGGTTTTCAAGCAGCAGTTGCCCCGCTTCGTCAAGTATGCGGTGCGATGATGGAAGGATGTCGTCTTTATCGAATTCAAAAACGATGGAAAAAGCCCTGAAAACACCGGTTTCGAGCATCCGGCGGAGCTCAATGATTTCGGTCTCAACCCTGTCTACAAAGACCGTATCAACGCGCGTTACCCGCAGCGTATCTACCCGTATTTCGGTAACAGTGTCGGGCGGGGCCGGGTATACATCCCTGAATGAGGGCAATTCAACGATCCCATCCCGGCGTATTCCGGGTACTACAACCACCTGCTGCGGGGCAGGCGGGGTATAGCGATCATCCATCATCTCAAGCAGCCTTATCAGGTTTGTAAGCCTTATGATGTCGAGCTGTTCTGCATTCTGACGGCGGATGATGTCGGTTTCCGCCTCAGATGGTCCCAGTCGCGGTATGTACTGTCCACGGCTGAGGTCCTGCGAGCGGATATATTCTATTCTTCTGCGGATTTCGTCAATGCGTTCCGGTGGTGCCGGCATAACTGAAAGAGTGTCTCTGCCCTGAGGGGCAGAGACACTCGTCGTATCAGGCACATTTGCGTAGAGTATTTCTGCCGGACAAACTGTCCACACGAGAATTATAATCAGTATGGAGAATCCGGTTTTCATGATCCGGCTGTAAAATGCATCAGAATCTATAGCGGTACCCGGCGTTCAGCCTGTTGAAGTCGAACAGATTAAGGTTCACGTACTCAATAAAGAACCTGCCCGGGCCCAGATTTCTTTCCGCTCCCAGATGGAACGACCAGGTAAACTGAATTCCGGCCACATCATCAGGCGGGTTGCTGAATGCCATCAGGCCGAGTCCCATGCCCGTATATGGCCTGAACGGCCTGATATACTGAAGCTCGGGCAGTGGTATCAGAACCAGCGCGTTGATATTGTACATGCGCGTATCGCTTCCGAAGCCTAGAACAAACTCGGGTATTAATTCAATACGGCCGCTCAGGAACGTACCATAGTCGCCCCGAATCCCTATCACTCCCTGGAACGGATTGGCAACACCGAGATAGGCCGCGATGCCACTGAGTTCACCTGCCGGGCGATCCTGAATTACAGTCACAGACGGCGTGGTTGCAGGTGTTGTTGCCGCTTGTGGGGCAACACCTGCCTGCGTAAGACGCCTGTCGAGTACATCCATCATTCTTTCCTCAAACTGCCTCATGCGGCGTTCGAAAGAATCGTCGCCAGGCGGCACTACGGTAACACCCGGCTGGGGCTGACCCGTACGGGCTGCTTCGCGTTCGCGCAGCAGTTGTTCAACACGGCGTTCCAGGTCCTGTACCGTTTCGCTTTCAGTTCCAATAACCCTTGCCGGAGCGGTCGGGGCCGGCTTCCCGAAGCGGATATAGATTTCACCCTCTTCAAGCACCGGAAGTGTAATAACGCGATCGTCGATCCTTCTTTCGATCACTCTCTCCCGCCTGGTTTCAGGATCAACGGTTACATCTTCGGCCCTGGGAACCTGCTGGCGCACCCTGTCGAGTTCACTGGTCAGATTCTGTGCCACAAGCGTATCG
>RECM01000163.1 GCA_007694035.1 Balneolaceae bacterium | reverse complement strand
AAGTATCTCAAGGACCTTAAACCCACGGTGATCGACGATCTCATTGCCATGAACGCGCTCTACCGGCCCGGGCCGATGCAGTTCATACCCGAGTACATCGACTGCAAACATGGCCGGAAAAGTGTCGTGTATCCCCATCCGATGCTTGAGGAGATTCTTAAGCCGACGTATGGCATTATGGTGTACCAGGAGCAGATCATGCAGGTGGCACAGATCATGGGCGGTTATACGCTGGGCGAAGCTGATATTCTGCGGCGTGCCATGGGCAAGAAAAAAGCCGAAGAGATGGAAAAACAGAAGGCCATCTTCGTTAACCGCGCCGTTGAAAAGAACGGGGTGGATAAAAAAGTTGCCGATGAGGTCTTCGAGAAAATGGCGTACTTCGCCGGCTACGGATTCAATAAATCCCATTCAGCGGCCTATTCTGTACTGGCCTATCAGACGGCCTACTTCAAGGCCAACTATACAGCCGAGTACATGGCTGCCGTGCTATCGCATAATATGAACGACATCAAAAAAGTGTCGCAGTTCATTGAAGAGTGCAACGCCCTGGGCATTACCGTCGATCTGCCTAACGTGAACACCGGGGCGGGCAACTTTGTGGTAAAAGACGGCCGGATTCAGTACGGACTTAGTGCTATCAAAGGGGTTGGTGCCAATGCGGTGGCATCAATCGTGAAAGAGCGCGATGAAAACGGGCCGTTCGACAGCCTGTTTGACCTTACATCGCGTATCGACCTGCGAAACTGCAACCGGAAAACGCTGGAAAGCCTGATTGAAGCCGGAGCCCTCGATCCCGTTTTCCCCGACAGATCGCGGCTCATGGCCAGCCTTGATGATGCCATTCAATACGCTGCCAGGAAACAGCAGGATGAACTGATGAACCAGATCAGCCTGTTTGGCGAATCGGGCGGCGGAGCGGCCGGGAATGGCGAGCCAAAACTTCGCGATGCGGAGAAATGGACCAGCATGGTCAAACTGAAAAAGGAGCGTGATCTCATCGGGTTTTATCTGAGCGGGCACCCTCTCGACCGGTTCCGCGACGACATCCGCCTGTTCTGCAGTCACAACCTGGGAAACGACAGCATTGGTTCGCTCGATGACCGCCATTCCGTATCGGTTGCCGGTATTATTACCTCTGTAAAACAGGTGCGTGACAAGAAAGGCAGGCCGTTCGCTTTTTTAGGTTTTGAGGATGAATTCAACAGTGCCGAAGTGATCGCCTTCTCGGATTGCTACGATAAATTCATGAACCTGATCGAGGTCGATAATATTGTTGTAGTGGACGGGAACGTCGACACCCGTGGAGGAATACCCAAAATCATAGCCCGATCCTTCGACAGGGTTGAAAATCTGCGCGAGAAGAACCAGGCAAAAATCAGGCTCAGAATTCAACTCCACACCTCCGAATTGTCCGACCAGGACCTCCGGGAACTGGCAGATACCCTGAAATCGAGTAAAGGGCAGACCATGGTAGCATTTGATGTTATTTCCATGCATGCCGAACCAATGCGGATGAACGCCCGGAGATATGTGATTGACCCGACCGACGAACTATTGAAACAACTGCGGACAAAATTCGGGCGCGACAGGGTATCACTGGAGCGGAATTAATGGTATTTAACAGACCGGTTTGCTGCATCCGTTATAGTGCCGTGACAATTAATTGAATCATTTGTGATGGCTACCGGCCTGTTGATACTTATATTACTATTGAGTAATATAGTCCCGCTTCAGACGTTGATACATATGAGCGCTTATTGTTGGGCAATTTGTGGGGCAAAAATTTTATTTTAAACAATCGAACGATCTTAAACAGAAATCAGTTATTTCACTATCACGAAAGGAATCCATTACAAATGGCAAAAGCATTAGCAGTATCAGACAGTAATTTTGATCAGGAAGTTTTAAAATCCGACACCCCGGTCCTCGTAGATTTCTGGGCGGAGTGGTGCGGTCCCTGCCGGATCATCGGCCCTGTTGTTGAAGAACTTGCCGGCGAGTACGATGGCAAAGCAAAGATTACAAAATTGAACGTGGATGAAAATCCGCAGATTTCCATGAAATATGGAATCCGCAGCATACCATCGCTGTTGATATTCAAGAATGGTGAAGTTGTAGACCAGATCGTTGGGGCCGTGCCCAAAAACGTTCTGAAAAAACAGCTCGACGCACAAATTTAGTATCCATCATATCATATAACCCCCCAAAAGAGGCCGGGCCTGACAGCCCCGCCTCTTTTTTTTACCGATTTTTTTTCAGAACAGGCGGTATTCTTTAGGGTTAATTCTTAGTCAGCGGAAAAAAAGGGTATTATTCTCAACAGAAGGAAATAACCATCCCGTCCTGCCTCCTGCAACAGGCCGGAATTAGCAAGCCTCATTTCATAGGTATTATGCCAGCGCCTGTTCCAGGTCGTCAATTATGTCGTCGGGATGCTCAAGTCCGACACTCAGCCGGATCAGGTTTTTCGGAGTAACAGAACCCTCGCCCTCGCTGCTCTGCCGGTGTTCCCAGGTACTCTCAACCCCGCCGAGGCTGGTGGCCCTTTTAATCAGCTTCGACCGTCCAACGATCCGGATCGACTCCGCCTGGTTTCCGTCAACGATAAATGAGACCATGCCGCCGTAACCTTTCATCTGTTTCCGGGCAATATCGTGGCCGGGATGTGATTTCAGGCCCGGAAAATAGACATCGGCAACTTTTTTGTGACCATTGAGCCAGGCCACCACTTTCTCTGCGTGCTCGTTATGGCCGCGCATCCGGTAGGCCAGTGTTCGGGTGCTCCGGCTCAGCATCCAGCAATCTGCCGGCGATGGCACAGCACCGCCCATCCGCTGTATGAGTCGTATGCGTTCGAAAAATTCATCCTCATTTTTTGCTACAATAGCGCCGCCCAGTATGTCGCTGTGGCCGCCGAAATATTTGGATGTGGAGTGCAGAACCAGGTCGGCACCGAACTCAAGCGGTAGCTGGTTTACCGGTGTTGGCCAGGTGTTGTCGACCAGAGTAAGGATTCTTCTTGAACGGGCCATTTCTGAGACTGCCGCGATATCGGTTATCCGCATGAGAGGATTGGAAGGGGTCTCCATCCAGATCAGCCTGGTTTTCGGGACGATATGGGCCTCAATGGTGGCCGGATCGGTCATATTGATGAAATCCGATTTCAGGCCCCAGCGGTTCATTATGCCTGTAACCATCTTCCGGTTACCGGCATAAACATCTTCGGGTATGATGATGTGGTCGCCCGGATCAAGCGATTGAAGCACGGCCGCTGCCGCAGCAATTCCCGACGAGAACGCCGCTGCCGCCGCACCGCCCTCGAGCGTGGCTATAAGATACTCAAACTGCAGCCTGTTCGGGTTGCCAAGCCGGGTGTAGTGCAGGTCCTCTTCATTGCGCCCTGCGGCATCGATCTCGAATATGGTGCTGGGTGAGATAGGAGGGATGATCGACTTCGACGGGTTACCGATTTCCAGTCCCGCATGTATGGCTTTTGTTTCAAATCGCATGATGTGTACAGATTGATCAGGTGCAGGGTTTTTAGTGCCGGTTTCATTCCGTTTTACGGGCAGATTCCGTTTCAGAAAAGTGTGTCAATATAACAGGTACACCCCCAAGCGAAAAACAATGCAAAAAACTGCCGGATCAGGCACCCACCTCAACAAGAACCTCAGGCTCGAATACGATTTCGGACTTGATGGAGCGGGATATCAGGCATATCTCCTCGGCTTTCTCGAGCAGACGGTACGCCTTTGCTTCATATTTTTCGTCCTGGATGGTCAGTACCGGCCTCAGTGTAACACGGCTCATCACAAATTTTCCATCCACCTTGCTCATGGTGCCGAAACTGTCAACCTTAAGGCTGGTGAAACCGAACTTTGAATAGTCGGCAATGGCCGTAAAGGATGTCATCAGGCAGCTGCTCACAGCAGCCACGAACAGATGTTCAGGAGACCATATACCCTCAACGCCACCAGGAAACTCGGGCGGAGTGGCAACCTGCAGGGTGTTGTTCAGTTTTTTCGAGCTCATGGTGCCAATGCGGCCCTCGTTCCACTCCAGGGTTACGTCATAAATGTGTTCTTCAGACTGACTCATATTCACTCAGTTTTTGGTTGATAATGGCCTCGAGCTGTGATGTGCGTACTACACCGGCCTGTTGCCACAGAATGTTGCCCTCCTTGAACAGGATAAGTGTGGGTATACCGCGAACCTGGTATTTAATGGCCGCATCCGGATTCCGGTCTGTATCGATTTTGAGGATGTTCAGGGAATCACCCATTTTCGATTTCAATTCCTGCAGTATGGGTACCATCATTTTACACGGCGCACACCAGTCGGCATAAAAATCGACAAGAACGGGTGTCTCGCCTTTAATAATTTCAGAAAATGTCTGTTGTTTAGTGTCTGTACTCATGGTTATGGTCTGTTTTTGATTTCTTCAAATTGTATATCGTCGGTGTTCAACTCTCTTGTGGCCGGTGTGACCGGTGTGGCCGGAGCACACTGCCCGGCCAGGCAACCGGTGTTGGTAATGGCCTGAATAAGGAAGAACAGCGACATGAAACCCAGCACGGGCGAGCTTTCGGCCAGCCAGTTATAGCCCAGAAAAAGGCCGATTGCAAGGGCTACCCACCGCATGGGGTGCCAGTTGGTTAATAGCTGCCGTCTGATTGCCGTAATCATAATAATGAAATTAGTTGGTAGTGATGCCAGGCCCTGCCTGTTTATGTTGCCGGGAAACCGGATTTTTTGCCGTCTGGCAAGCGAGCCACTACGATGGCACTGCCACTTGGGTATTGATCCTGTATTAATGTAACTACAAGTACTGTCAGGTTCAGTTACATTTGTTACAGAAGCCCGGTGTTCATATCAGCGTAATCTGATTCCGCCCTAATTCGATCAGGCCCTCTTTTTCCATCTGCTTGAGCAGCCGCGATACCACCACCCTTGCCGTGCCCAGCTCGTTGGCCAGCTCCTCATGCGTGATGCGGATCACCCGGTTCCGTCCGATCTCTGATTTTTTGGTCAAAAACTGCAGCAGGCGTTCATCCATCTTTTTGAAAGCGACCGCGTTGACCACATCCAGCAGTTCCTGGAACCGCTGATGATAAACCCGGAAAATATAGTTTATCCACTCGGGGTGCTCCTTAACCAGGTATCCCAGTTTATCGACAGGTACCAGAAGAACCTCGCTCGCCTCATTGGCTACGGCCTTTACCTTGCTCATCTCCCTGTACATGGCCCCGAAAACGGACATGATGCAGGTTTCGCCTTCCTTCAAATAGTAGAGCAGCATCTCCCGCAGGTCATCGTCGGTCTGATACACTTTTATACTGCCCTTCAGAATAATGGGGATGCTGCTGATAAAGGCATTTTCCTGAAGCAGGATATCGCCTTCCTTCAGTTTTTTCACAATTCCGTGTTTTTTTAACTCTGCAATAACACCCGGGGATGTCCCGAATTCAGAGATCTGTTTCAAATCTTCCATGAGCATGAATAGTGAATAATCGGTGTGTGTTCATAATACAGAGGTAGCGCACAAATTGCAGTATATCCTGCCCGGCAATCAGTCCGGCCGGGAAACGCGTGGCAACTCAGCAATGTTCACAGGTGCATACGTTAATTACTTTCCTGTGCAGTCAACGGATTGTTGTATCTTCAGGGTGTAATTTTTTTGAAACCATCAATGTATTTTCGGGCGTGCAATGTAAACGTAATTACGGGTGTTAAATGTGCTGCAAGATAAATGGCAGTAGCACAAAAACACCGGAATTAGCCGGTATTTTGCACAGACAAATAGAATTCTTCCCATGTTCCAGATCGGTGACGTTTTAATTTCGGATGATGTGGCTAAAGCCCGCTTTGCCTGCGACCTGGGCAGATGTAAAGGTGCATGCTGTGTTCTTGGCGCTGCAGGGGCCCCGCTTAAACGATCAGAAATTCCGGTAATAAATAAAGCCTGGAAAACACTGCGCAACGATGTGAGAGAACGCGCCCGCGAGGTGGTGGCCGATGAAGGGCTCATCCGCAATATCGAAAATGCTCCCGAACTTAATTTTACCGACGGTGCCGATTGCGTATTTGTGGTGTACGAAGGGGATGTGGCCTTCTGCTCGATCCAGAAAGCGTATGAAGAAGGCCGGTTCAACTGGCCCAAGCCGGTAAGCTGCCACCTGTATCCGCTCAGAATTACTGATATGGGATCGGTGAAAATGATAAATTACGAGTACATCCCGTCGATGTGCGGTCCGGCCTGCGACAGAGGTGGCAGGGAGGGTATTTATCTGTCAGATTTTCTGGAAGATGCGCTCATCAGGGAATTCGGTTCAGTGTGGTACAAGGAATTTCAGGCTACATGCCGTAAAATGCGCGAAGGTATAACCCTTTCGATATGATTGGTCCAAAACAGCAGCTTTCCCAGAAGCAGGCCCTGCAGCAGCGCCTGTCGCCCCAGCAGATTCAGTATATCAAATTACTGCAGCTGCCGGCGCTGGCCCTTGAGATGAGGGTAAAGGAGGAGCTCGAGATGAACCCGGTACTGGAGGAAGTTGATACGGAAGACGAACGGTTGTCGGATGAGCAACGGCAGAAAATAGAGGATTCAGAAAACAACGACGACACAACCAACCCCGTTGACGATAACCGGGAGATCGACTGGGAATCGATTCTGCATGATCAGGAGAGTGAAGGTTTTAAACCGCTCTGGACCCCGGGGAGCGACGACTGGACCGATCTGCCAAGGCCATATCATCAGAACCTGACCGAGCAGCTCGAACAGCAGGTTGCACTGCTTCCGCTTAATGAAAAAGAAAAGCTTATTGCCGACGAGATTATCGGTTCCATCGACGAAGACGGGTATTTCAGACGTGAAGTTGCATCGGTAGTTGATGGTATTACCTTTCACAAGGGCATACGCATTACCGCTGATGAAGTGGAGCGCGTATTAAAGCGTATTCAGCAGCTCGATCCGCCGGGTATTGGGGCACGGGATCTGCGGGAGTGCCTGCTGGTTCAGCTTGGTCAGCTCGATGAATCAAATCCGGTTACCCTGGCTGCACGCCGTATGCTCACTGATGCGTGGGGTGATTTTGAGAAGAAGCATTTCAACCGCATCATGAAAAAGGTACGTATCGATGAGGAGATGCTCCGAAGGGTATTTGAGCTGGTTCAAAGCCTGAATCCGAAACCGGGAATAGTGAGTGAACCGGAAGACAGCAACGACTATATCTTACCCGACTTCGATGTCTGGTACAAACCCTCGGCCGACAGCGATCAGGATGGTGAATTTGTGATACAACTAAACCGCCGTAACGTGCCCCAGCTGCGAATCTCACCGGGCTACAGGGAGATGTGGGAAAATCTGAAAAACAGTGGCGGCAACGGTGATGATGCCGACAAAACCCGTCAGTTCATCCGTGAGAAGATCGATTCAGCCAAATGGTTCATCGACAGCATCAGGCAGCGCTACGATACCCTGCTCAATGTTATGCAGACACTGGTCGACCTGCAGCAGGACTTCTTCAAGTATGGAACAGGCCTGCGTCCAATGATCCTGAAGGATATTGCAGACCAGGTTAAAATGGATATCTCAACCATCTCACGCATCGTAAACGGCAAGTACGTACAGACACCGTTCGGGGTATTTGAATTAAAATACTTCTTTTCGGAAGGTGTTGAGAGCGAGGGCGGAGAGGATGTTTCCAATCTGGAGATTAAAAAGCTGCTTTCCGAAATGATCGGGTCGGAAGAGAAACGCAAACCTCTCAGCGATCAGGAACTGGCTGACATACTCAGGGAGAAGGGATTTCCTTTGGCCAGGCGTACCGTCACAAAATACCGTGAGCAGCTGAATATTCCGGTAGCGCGCCTGAGGAAGCAGATTGGATGAGTATTGAGTATTGAGTAGTGAGACGCAAGACATGAGACGCAAGACATGAGACGCAAGACATGAGACGCAAGAC
>RECM01000238.1 GCA_007694035.1 Balneolaceae bacterium | reverse complement strand
TTATCGAAGTAGATTACATTTTCCTGGTCACGGTTCTGGAAATCCGGGAAAACAGAAATACCATTGAACATTTCTCCATTCGGCGGATATTCGCGGCCAGTGAAATCAAGAACAATTTCTTCCCACTCGTTTACTTTGGTGTTTGCTACTAAAATTTCACCTTGCGACCAGCCCGAAGCGGTTTCTAATTTTATGCCTACATTGCTGATTACAGATTTCCAGACCATAATGGTAATGGTCCTGTTAGCTTCGTCAAAAAGAAATGTAGTTCCATCTCTCCCTGTTGTTCCCGCCCAGGGTTGACCATCGGCACGGGCAGTAAATTTTGCGACCCTGGCTGATTCGTTTATTCCGCTTGCATCCGGGTTGTCGATAAATTCAAGCGCAGGATTGTCAATATTTTCAAATGTTACCCAGTCCCAGTCGGCACCATTTCCGTCTACTTCAAAATCGATTGCCGGAACGTTGTTCTGAGCCAAGGCTTGATTTGACAGGCCTAAAACTCCGAAGCCCAAAAAAATCAACGCCAATAATCGAATGGCATGGCTCTGTATAGTTTTTTTCATGATATCGGATTGTTAGTTATAAATTGTGGAAACGCTTTTCCAATTTATATCAGCCACATGCAATATGCAAATTATTTCACATCACAATTATAATTTTTCATTTTTTTTGCAATATAATACTGCTCCATTTTATAGGAAAAACGTCAATCAAGGGCATTAGAAAACTACCTCCCCATCATTTCAGCGTTAAAATACAGGCATTCCGGTGCAAAATAAAAACACAAACCCAATTCAAATTCCCACATGAAAAAAATAATTTTTTGCATGAATCGTGCTCGATTTTGTGGGAATTTTTCATTTCAATTTCATCAAACCGGCTTAATACTGGGCTCAAATGTGTGTTTGTGCAGGCTTGAAACAAGCCAAATAAGGTATTTATGATTAAATTACTTGAACTCAGGTTATTACTTCATATTTTTCTGCGGGAAGGTACACTATCATTATAAGTATATCATATGCTGAATAAGCTTAAAGTCGCCCTCAAACAAATCGCTTCGCAGTATGCACCGGTACCATTCGATGCAAGCCGGTTCAATGATCCGCTGGCCATGCAGATACAATGGACACCCGTTAAACCCGGTGGCACCAATTTCCGCACACACAAACTGGCGATGATCGATTTCAACCGGATGGAATTCAAAACATCCATTGGCGCACGGTTGTTTTATTCGGTATTCCTGCTCGTTGGCCTGGGGGTTGGTATAGGATTTACCATTGCTGCAGCGAAAACGGGAACGCCATTTTTCGAATCCGATTTTATCATACCCATCCTGTTTGGCCTGGTTTTTACTATTGCCGGCGGGGTGCTTTTCTATATTGGTGCCAAACCGGTGGTATTTGACAAACGGAGCGGCTATTTCTGGAAGTGCTGGAAAGCACCCGACAAGGCTTTCAACCCCAATGCCATGGAAGATTACACCAAACTGAGCGACATTCATGCCCTGCAGCTTATTTCCGAATTTATTCGTGGCGATAAAAGTTCATACCACAGCTATGAACTGAACCTGGTTTTGAAAGATGGCAACCGGGTAAACGTGGTTGACCACGGCAATCAGGTGAAATTGCAGGAGGATACCCGGACCCTGGCCGATTTCCTCGGCAAACCGGTCTGGGATGCGATCTGATGTCAAAAAAAAATCCCGGACACACCGGGATTTTTTAATAAGAACCAGCCGTTGATTTATGAACCGGGGCGGTCCCTTACCTTACAGCTGCCCGTTAAACTATTCCGCCTCCCCTTTCACGTACCGGCCATACCAGTCGAGGTAGCGTTCAAAACGATCTTTCTGGAAAACAGGCTGCCTTATACCATGATGCTCACCGGGATAGACAACCAGCAGGGTTTCACGTCCGAGCCGCCTCATTGCCTGGTACATCTGTTCCGAATTCAGGATAGGTACGTTCCAGTCAAGCGCACCGCCTATCCACAGGGTCGGGGTTACAATATTGGCCACATCATTGAACGGTGATATGCGCTCCCATTTTTCGGGTGTCTCCCACGGCAGGCCCAGTTCTTTCTCCCAGGTAAGCTGGTAGTGGTCGTGGCCGTAATTCGCCCGGTAGAGCGCCTCGCTTGCCCCGGAAATTGCACCCTTGAACCGGTCGGATTTGGTGATCACATAGTTCGTAAGAATCCCCCCGTACGACCATCCGCCCACGCCAAGCTTTTCCGGGTCGGTATAGCCTTCATCAATGGCATAATCGACCGCAGCCATCACATCCTCAAAATCCTTGTTGCCCCAGTCGGCAAACAGGATTTCGGAAAAGGCCTGCCCGTACCCGGAAGAACCGCGCGGGTTTATCAGCAGCACCACATAGCCGTTGGCCGCGTAGAGCTGGGCGGTAAAATTGAAACTGTGCTCATACTGCGCAACCGGCCCGCCGTGTATCCACAGAATGGTGGGATACCTCACACCGGCTTCATACCCGACCGGCTTTACAAGGAAACCCCCGATCTCTGTACCATCCTTGCTGCTGAAGGTGATTTCTTTCACCTCCCCGGTCTGAACGCGGCTCATCAGCCCGGCATTGGCGCTGGTCAGTTGCCGTAGCTGCCTGCCCGTCCATGAAAATATCTCGTCGGGCATGCCGGATGTACCCTGCTGTGTTACAACCCGCTGGCCCTGCATATCGAAATTGCTCACACTCACCTGCCCGGCAATCACCCGGTTCAGGTTCCGTCCGTCGGGCCTGATGGATGCCAGCTGGCTTTCACCCGCATCCTCCAGGATAAACCAGATTGACCTGCCATCGGGCGAAAAACGGGGATTGCTCACATTCCTGTCAAGACTTTCGGTGAGCACACGCGGCGTACCTCCCTCTGCAGGAATTACTGCAAGATGGTTGGTTGCATACCATATCACAGAGGTATCGGTTACAGTAACATAGGTTATATGCCTGCCGTCGGGGCTCCAGGCGGGTGCCCTGTCGTTGCCCGGGGCAGTAGTGACCTGCACAAGGTTTTGCCCCTTGTCGGTATTGTCGGCATCCACGATCCAGATGTCGTTGTTGCTGTTCCCGTCGGGGTTGTCGGTACGGTTGCTCACGAAGGCGATCCGTTTGCCGTCGGGGCTCCATGCCGGCTGGGAATTGTCATAATCGCCTGATGTGATCTGTACGGCCGCACTGTCGCCGGGAGTATATACATACAGATGCACTCTGCGGCGGTCGAGGTACCCCACATAGTCACGCTTGAACTGAAGCCGGTCGATTACATAGGGCTCGGGGTGGTTTTTTTTCCCATCCTCCGCCTCGGGCTTTGCATCCCTGATCATAAGCAGCAATCTGGAGCCGTCGGGCGACCACTCGTAGCCCGACACGCCCTGCTTGATGTCGGTAATCTGCTGCGCCTCGCCGCCAAGCCGGTTGAGGGCCCAAACCTGTGTCTGACCGCTGTTCCGGGAAGCCGTAAACGACAGGTACTTCCCGTCGGGGCTCCAGCGCGGATTGCCCGCCGAGTAGCCCTTTGCGGTCATCGGTATGGCCTCACCGCCATCGGCGGGTACCATCCAGATGCGGGTTTCAGACTTGTTACCGGCCAGATCACTCTCCGATACGGTATAGGCCACCCATTTGCCGTCGGGGCTGATCTGCGGGTTCCTTACATTTTTGATCTCGAAAAAATGGTCGATTTTAAGCGGTTCAGTGGCGTTCTGAGCGGCAATATCCGCCACCATGAACAGCAAAAGGGTTATGCCTATGCAGCGGTAAAGATGGATTTTCATATTGGTTTATATTGGGTGCTGGGTATAATCGGTTTTCAGGATCAGATGGGTGCCCGGATAGTAATTTCCACGACCCGCGAAGAATAAATGAAAAAAAGCTAAGATGCCTGCCTTAATAACTTACCGGAGAAAAATTTTGCAGCGTTTTACGATGCAACCGGCGCTATTGCCTCCTACTTTTATTACTGATAATCTGCATTTGCAAGTTCGGCAGTACCGTTATATTCTATATTAATCAAACAATTGTGCATGAGTATCTTATTTCACTCTCTCCGCTCATGCAAATCGGCCGTACATACAATACAATGCACAATGAATGCTGATGAACTTCGCGCCCTTCAGGCGCCATTGAAACAACAATACAGGGATGATCCGGAAGCAGCCCTCATCACCCTGAAAGCCAAAGGTACGATTGGCCAGAACCTTACATGCCGCATCGAGACCGGAAAGGCGCTGGTGGAGGCCGGCCTTCACCCCGCCACCGGCGGCGACGGGTTTGCTGCCTGCTCCGGCGACATGTTGCTCGAAGCCCTTGCAGCCTGCGCGGGTGTAACCATGAATTCCGTTGCCACAGCCATCGGCATTACGATCCACGAAGGCACCGTTACCGCCGAAGGTGATCTCGATTTTCGCGGCACACTGGGTGTTTCGAAGGAGGTACCGGTCGGGTTCCGGGAAATACGGATGCACTATGACCTGAAAACCGATGCCGACGACGAACAACTCGCGGCCCTGCTCCGGCTTACCGAACGCTACTGCGTTGTATACCAGACCCTGAGAAATGCGTCAGACTTAAAAATTACGCACCGGTCTGGCCCTCAGTTTACACCACCCACCCAACCATAGAAATATGTATATCTGGTCTGTTTTCATCCATCTGATCATAGTTGCTTTCTGGATCGGCGGTATGCTTTTTACAGCAGCCGTACTGGTGCCTGCAACGCGTAAAAAGCTTGCTGAACACCGCGGGTTGCTTTTCACCGAACTGGGCACGCGATTCAGCCGCATCACATGGGTCCTCTTCCCGCTGCTCATTATCACCGGAATCACGGCTTTGTACGGAAAGGGTTTCTCTACCGATCACCTGTTGTCATCCGAATTCTGGAGAGGTGCTTACGGATCGAAACTAATGGGGAAACTGCACCTGTTTTCGCTTGTACTGATCGTGAGCGGTGTGCACGATTTCTGGCTCGGGCCCAAAGCCGCCAGAATGATGGAAACGGAACCTAACAACCCTAAGACCGCGGTCTACAGAAAGAGCTCAAGCTGGGTTGGCAGGATCAACCTGCTGCTTGGACTTGCCATCCTGTTCTATGCGGTATCACTTACCCGGTGGTAACGGCGCCTGCCTTCACCCCATTTTTTACACCTCTATGATAAAAAATGCCGACTATTGGATATATGCCCTGGGAATGTCACCACACCCGGAGGGCGGGTACTACCGCGAAATCTACAGGTCGAGGGAGACCATCAAAAAGGGCGGGCTGCCCGATCGTTATAATGGAGAAAGGCATATGGCCACCTCCATCTATTTTCTGCTCAAAGGCCACGAAAATTCAAAGCTGCACCGGCTCAAATCGGACGAAACCTGGCATTTCTATGAGGGCTCATCCCTCACCCTGTTTGTGATTTCACCGGTCGGCAAACTCAGAAGGCATGTGATCGGTCCCAATCTGGAAAGAGGAGAGCAGTTCCAGTTCACCGTACCGGCCAACCACTGGTTCGGTGCATCCGTTAACGACCCCGTCTCCTTTTCACTGGTCGGATGTACCGTTTCCCCCGGTTTTGAATTTGATGATTTTGAAATGGGCGACTCCAAACGTCTGATTGCCGAATTTCCTCAGCACAGGGCTCTGATTGAGCAGCTGAGCTGAGCGAACAGGCTTAATATTACAGCTAAAAGGCAGATCTGCCAAGCTGGCACTTAAATTTAATTTGCAAAATAAGTTTAGTTTTTATTCCTTTCATTCAATAAAGTATAAGACTTAAACGAACAAAGGGTGGTAACCATTTCGGTCGGTTAGCAATCGTAACACAATATTACCATGACAGAAGGTGGCGAAATAACAAGATTACTGGCCGAAGTATCGGAAGGCAACAGGGAATCTGAAAAAAAATTGATCACACTGGTCTACGATCAGCTGTATCAACTGGCGGGGAAAAACCGGCGGATGTGGAATCAGAATGAAACCCTTAATACAACCGCCCTCGTGCATGAAGCCTACCTTAAAATGATCAGCCAGACCAACAAGGAGTGGAAAAGCAGGGTGCATTTCTTTTCTGTAGCTTCAAAAGCCATGCGCTGCATCCTGGTTGATCATGCCAAAAAGCAAAATGCCATCAAAAGGGGGAAGTCAAAGCGCGATCTGCCCCTTAACGAAATGCTGCTCTGCCCGCCCGAAAAAGCAGATGAAGTAATCGCGTTAGATGAAGCGCTTATCAGGCTGGAAAAGATTGACGAGAATCATTCGAAAATCGTGGAGTACCGTTTTTTCTGCGGATTTAATATAGAGGAGACGGCTCAGCTGATGGAAACATCCACGGCAACAGTAAAACGTGGCTGGGGCCTCGCCCGTTCATGGCTGTATAAGGAGATGCAGCGCAGTTCATCCTGATTACTATCCATACTGATCTGAATACAATCCATACTGAACAGGAACCTGTTATGGACCATACCAACCAACCTGACGAAAAAAACTATTGGGAAAAGCTTGGCATTCTTTATGATCAGGCATCACTGCTTGTTGGTGACGAACGGACCACATTTCTGAAAACAAATTGCAAGGATGATTCACTCAGGGCTGAACTCGAATCGCTGCTTCAGGTACACGATGCGTCTGCCAGGTACTTTGAATCCCTCTCCGACAGCCTGCTGGGTCAGGCCATAGACAGAATGTCGGATATGCCTCCGGATGAAGAAATTATCGGGAAATACCGCATAACCGGAAAAATTGGCCGTGGGGGCATGGGAACAGTGTATTTGGGTGAACGGGCCGACGAAACTTTCGACAAAAAAGTGGCAATCAAGGTATTGCGGCGGGGCCTCGACAGTGAGGATATCCTGTCACGGTTCAGGGCCGAGCGGCAGATCCTTGCCCGGCTGAACCATCCCAATATTACCCATATGATCGATGGGGGGATTACAAGCCAGGGCCGGCCATGGTTCGTGATGGAATATGTTGATGGTGTACCCATCACACAATACTGTGACGACAACAAACTGAACCTTGAAAAACGGCTCGAACTGTTTACCGTTGTGTGCGATGCGGTTCAGTATGCGCATCAGAATCTTGTAATTCACCGGGACCTGAAACCCTCAAACATTCTGGTTACCCCGGACGGGCACATCAAACTGCTCGATTTCGGCATAGCAAAAGTTCTTGATGATCCCGACAGCACGGATCCCCACACCCGGTTCACCCGTGCCGGGTTCCGGCCTCTTACGCCGGCTTTTGCCAGCCCTGAACAATTCAGTGGCGAGCCGGTGAGTACGGCCAGCGATGTTTACTCCCTTGGTGTACTGCTTTATCTGCTGCTAACCGGGCGGCTGCCTTACCAGCAAAAACCGGATTCCTTTCCAGATAGCGATGTATTCAAGAACCGGCAGGATCCGCCTCTTCCCAGTAAAGCTATTACTGCCCCAAACACGGATCCTTCAGGCAGATCTTCCCTTCCGGCAAGGCTGGATTCCGCTCGTCTTGAAAAACAACTCAGCGGCGACCTCGACACCATTTTGCTCACAGCGCTGCGTATAGATCCTTCCAGGCGGTACACAACGGCCAAAGCCCTGGCCGACGACATCCGCAACCATCTCACCGGCCATCCGGTTGTGGCCCGCCCCGATGGCTGGCAGTACCGTGCTGGAAAATTCATCGGCCGGCATAAAACGGGCGTGGCGGTTGCCGTTCTGCTGCCTTTGATGATCATTACCGGCCTCTATCTGCACGGTGAACAGCTCGAAAAAGAGCGCGATCTTGCCAGAACGGCCGCCGAACGCGCCGAGCTTGAAGCGGCAAAGGCGCAGGAGGTCTCTGTTTTCCTTACAGGGCTGTTCCGGTCGGCCGATCCCTTCGAAACCGCCGAAGAACTGACCTCGATTGAGCTGCTGGAACGCGGCCGGGAGCAGCTTTCGGAACTGGACGAACATACTGAGGTATCGGCGGAGATGTCGGCGGTGCTTG
>RECM01000098.1 GCA_007694035.1 Balneolaceae bacterium | reverse complement strand
ACCCTGAAGAGGGGTAAAGACAAACGAGTACTGAACGGTCACGACTGGGTATTCAGCAATGAAATTGAATCGATGATCGGGGCCCCCGGTGTCGGCGACTGGGTGGAGGTGCGGCGGAACGACACCAAGCTGATCGGTTTCGGCTTCTATCACCCCCATGCCCTGATTGCGGTGCGCATCCTAACCCGCAGCAAGCCGCCTGAGGATGTTGAGCTGTTCGCAACCCGCATCCGTACAGCGGTCGGTTTCAGGGAGAAGCTTTTTCCCGGTGCCGGGGCCGTGAGGCTGATCCACGGCGAAAGCGACGGCCTGCCGGGTCTGATTGTGGACCGGATCGGCAACTGGCTCACCATTCAGGTGAATTCGGCCGGTTTCGAGAAGCGCATTGAACTGATCACGGAGCTGCTGCAGGAGATTGTGAAGCCCGAAGGCATCCTGTTCCGCAACGACTCCTACCAGCGCAAGCTTGAGGAACTGGAGGAGTACGTGAAGTCTATTCCCGAGACCGACACCGTTGGTTTTGAGATCGACGAGTTCGGGCTCAAATACAAGGTGGACCTGATCGGCGGACAGAAAACCGGCTTCTACATCGATCAGCGTGAGAACAGGCGGTTCTTCAGGGGGTTGATTTCCGAGGGCGACAAGGTGTACGACGGGTTCTGCAACGACGGCGGGTTCGCGATGAACGCGGCCATGGCCGGGGCCGAAGTGATGGCGGCCGATATCTCCGCTCCGGCGCTCGCCCGGGCAAAGGAGAACGCAGAGCTGAACGGCCTGGCTGAACGGATCAGCTTTATGGAGGGCGACCTGATGAAACATCCCGAGCTGATCGGTGCCGGCGGTCCGTACGATGTGATCAACCTGGACCCGCCCAACTTTGCGCGGAACAAAAAATCGGCGATTCCTGCCCTCAAAGGCTACATCAAGCTGCACGGCATGGCTATCAAAGCACTGAAAGAGGGCGGTATACTGTGTACGGCGTCCTGTTCACACCACATCCGCGAAGACCGTTTTCTGGACACGGTGATGGAGGCGGCGCAGAAAAGGAACCGGAAAGCGGTAATTCTGCACCGGGCGTTTCAGCCGGCCGATCACCCCATTCTTGCGGCCATGCCGGAGACGGGGTATTTGAAGTTTATGGTGTTTCGGATTGTGTGAGATCGGTTTTTTTTATTAGGGAAATACGTAGGAATATTATGTTTCGAATTAGGGAATCAGGGAACAAGTGAACAATTGAACGGCGAAGTGTTTCCGATCGTCATTTATAGGCACGGTTTTGATTTATCGATTCATAAGATTCAACGACGTACCGATTTAGCGATTTATATCAATTCTACAGGGGTGCAGCGATGTCACCTCAAAAATAGTGTTGCCCCAAAAGGGGCGATATTAGCTGCTCAGTAAGGCGATGGGGAGTATCAGGATTTTTGATATTATTATTCATGCAAATGAACAAAACTTTACTCTCTTTGTTTTTAGCCGGTTTATTGCTGGCTTCGTGTGCAACGCAGAGGCCGGAGGTGATACAGTCGGGCGTGGCGAGCTGGTACGGGCCGGGTTTTCATGGCAAAACTACGGCCAACGGCGAAACCTATGATATGAATAAACTGACGGCCGCTCACCGTACGCTGCCTTTCGACGCGGTGGTGAGGGTTACCAACCTCGACAACCGGAAGTCGGTGGTGGTGCGCATCAACGACCGCGGCCCGTATGTGGGCAACCGGGTGATTGACCTGTCGAGGGAGGCCGCGCGGCGTATCGATATGATCAATTCCGGCACGGCGCGGGTCCGGCTGGAGCTGCTCAGGAGCCCTACCCCTGTCACACGACGGGGCGACGCGCTGAACCGCGAAGTGTTTACCGTACAACTGGAGTCATATCTGAGGCGGGCTGACGCCGAACGCCGGTCGGCGGAGATCCGCGGGTCGCGCGTGGCCGAGGCGCGGGTGGACGGCAGAACCTATTATCGTGTATATTACGGCCGCTATCAGAACCGGAGCGATGCGGATGAAGCCCTGAGGGACCTCAGGCGCCGTGGCTTTGACGGTTTTGTGAAACAGGAGGAAAACTGATTTGAGCTTTTATCATCAGTTTGTGAAACTACCAGACGAATACAAACAAACATCTTGCCCATCAGATTCGGACCTGCAATGGGCATCATCACTATCAGATACAAACTTTTTACGGGCATTATGACTATCAGAAACGATTTTACAACGGGCATCATCATGGCAGCCCTTCTAATGAGTGCCTGCGGAACCACGCAGGATGCGGGCATCATCTCCTACGATCCGCCGGGCGCGACCACAGAAACCAAACCCATTGACCAGCAGGAACGCCTCGTATACCAGATCGATGACGCCGGTATTTATGTGGACAACCGGTTTGACGGGGCCCGGATCAACGATTTCTACAAAACCGGTCCCGGTCACTACCGGGCGCTCATTACCCCCGAAATCGCGCCCATCAACTGGAGTTCATGGTATTCGTTCCGCATCTGGGCCGATGAGCCGCAGCTGGCCCGCATCCAGTTCTGGTATGAGGATGGTTTTCACCGCTACTACCCGAAGCTGAGCCGCGACCGCCAAACCTGGACACCCGCCGACTCGGTCCACTTCACCCACGACAGTGATATCGGCTCGGCCTGGTTGAGTTTGATGGTGGGTCCCGATACGCTCTACGTGTCGGCGCAGGAGATTCTCGATACGAACACGATCTACGGCTGGGCCGACGGGCTCGCGCGCGACAAAGCCTTCATCACCAATGATGTTATCGGTGAAACCCATCAGGGACGCCCCATCATGAAGATGGACATCGACGAGACAACCGTTGACGACCCCGGTGTAATTATCGTGATCGGAAGGCAGCATCCGCCAGAGGTGCCCGGATCGATCGGGAAGAAAACGTTTATTGAAACGATTGTGGATGACAGTGATCTGTCACGCCGGTTCCGTGAGCAGTTCCGGCTGGTTGTGATACCGGTGATGAACCCCGACGGGGTCGATAACGGTCACTGGCGGACCAATTTTGGCGGAGTAGACCTGAACCGCGACTGGATCACCTTCAACCAGCCAGAAAACCGGGCGGCCCGCGACGAACTGCTAAAAATCCTGGAAACGGGCCATCAGGTATACTACGGGCTCGATTTCCACTCCACCGCCTACGATGTGTTCTATACCATCAACAAGGACATCCCCTACTTTTCTCACGGCCTCACCGACCGCTGGCTTGAAGGCATCGCGCGCATCCTGCCCGATTATGAAATCCGTGAAGAACCCTTCGGCGTGGCTTCCCCCATCGCCAAAAACTGGATTTTCCACACGTTCGGGGCCGGCGCCGTCACCTACGAAATTGGCGACGAAACCCCCCGCGAACTCGTCCGCGACGTCGCCGAAGCCGCCGCCACCAGCCTCATGCAAGAAGTGCTGAAGGATAAAACCTCCTTCAAGAGTCTGGAGCGAAGCGAAAGACCTTGAAGAGTGGTTTTATAGGGGTATCTGCAATGCCCCACTAAAATGCGATATTTACCCGGAGTGCCACTCTTCAAGGTCCTACGGACTCTTGAAGGTGGCCGCTTTTGAAGGTGGCCTCCTGTTAAATTACCGGGGACTCGAGTAAGGTGAGGGTGCCGGTGGTGGCGTTGATTTCGGCCTGAATGCCGAGGGGGATGGTGAACATGTCGGGGATGTGGCCGATCATGGAGCCGTACCAGACCGGGACGTTGTGGAGCGCGGTGTGCTGTTGGATGAGCTCTTCGATGGTGAAGGAGGCGAAACCGGTGCCGGGGTCGCAGCGGGTGCAGCGGCCGAACACCATACCGTTCATGTTTTTGAGGATGCCGTTCAGTCCGAGCTGGGTGAGCATGCGGTCGACGCGGTAGAGCTCTTCGCCTACATCTTCGGTGAACAGGATGCAGCCGTTGTAATCGGGCACGTAGCCGGAGCCCAGGATGCCGGTGAGCACCGTCAGATTGCCGCCCATCAGCTTGCCGCGGGCCACACCAGGGGTGAGTGTCGCTACCCTGTCGCCCGTGTGTGTGAGGTCGTTGCCCACGCGCACCGGGTTTTGCATGGTGAGCGCCTCACCATCAAACAGCACCCGCCGGAAATGGTCGGCCGTGAATTCGGTAAACGGCGACATCCCCACCGGTCCGTGGTAGGTAACCAGCCCGGTCCTGGCGTGAACGGCGTTCAGCAGGGCCGTAACGTCGCTGTAGCCGACAATGATTTTGGGATTGCGGCGCAGGAAGTCGTAATCGACCAGGTGCAGGATACGGGCGCATCCCCAGCCGCCGCGGGTTGCAACAATGGCTTTAACCGACGTATCGCGGATCATCCGGTTGAGGTCTTCGGCGCGCTGCAGGTCGGTGCCCGCGAAATAGGCATGCCTGGCCAGCACATACTTGCCGGTTTTCACCTTCAGCCCGAGAGCTTCAAGCCGCTCGACCACCACCTGGATGTCGGTTGAGCTGTAGAGCGCTCCCGCCGGGTTTACCACGGCCACCTTGTCGCCGGGCCGGAGGCGTTCGGGCTTGATCAGCGGAAGTGCCGGCTGCGGGGCAGCCGAAGTAACGGCACCGTTGTTTTCCGGTATGGCGGCATCGGCGGTATCAACGCCGGGGTGCGGATACGGGCCTGAATGCGGCAGCAGTGCGGCATCGGCTGGGTGAACGGGAACTCCGGCACCGGCGGCGCGGGCGGCGAATCCCGGCACAAGACCCGAAAGGGCTCCCATGCCCATGTACCGCAGAAAAGATCGTCTGTTATGTGACATCATTGCTTTGTGGATTCCATTTTTCTTGTATTTTCCATGCTTCGCGATGAAGATACATACCACCGGCCGAAGTTGGAAATGAGCAAAGATCCGCCGGAGCGGATCTTTTTTTGGATTCTTTTAAAATCGTTTCTGGTTTATGTCTTATACTTGGCGGCTAAGTGGTCATTTTTGTTGAGACTTTTTATTGGTATCTGGTTTTCTTTTGATTTATAGATTCAAAGATCAGGCGACGTAGCGATTTAGCGATGTTGTGGAGATGCCGGAGTAATTGTGGCGGAGTGACAGAGTGAGTTTTTGATTTGGAGATTCAGAGATTTTCGACGTAGCGATTTAGCGATGTTGTGGAATGAGTTGTTACGGAATGAGTTGATTGATTGATATAGTGAGTTTTTGATTTGGAGATTCAGAGACGTAGCGACGTAACGACGTAGCGATTTTGATTTGTTGATTTGTTGATTTGTTGATTCTTATAAGTTTTTGATTTTATGGGAAAAATACACTTGCTTCTACTGTTTCCGATACTGATGCTGATGCTGGTTGAAGATGCGATGAGCCGGCAGTTCGTTGCAGATGAAAACCGGATCCGGCTGTCGCGCGATATTGCGGAGCTGCTCAACCACGATGATTTTCAGAACTCCATGTGGGGCATATCGATCCGCGATGCGGAGAGCGGCACCGTGCTGTATGCCCGCGACGCCTTCAAAAGCTTCATGCCGGCATCGAACGTGAAGCTGTACACCACGGCAACGGCCCTGCACTACCTCGGTCCCGAATTCCGCTACAGAACCGGCCTCTACACCGACGGGCAGGTGAAAGACGGCGTGCTGCACGGCAACCTGATCGTACACGGCTCGGGCGACCCGGTGATCGGCGGGCGCTTCAACGACGACGACCGCACGGAACTGTTCCGCCAGTGGGCCGATACCCTGCGAAGCGCCGGCATCCACCGCATACAGGGCGACATCATCGGCGACGGCACCATTTTCGACAGTCCGCCGCTGGGCAGCAGCTGGAGCTGGGACTACCTCACCTACTGGTATGCCGCCGAACACGCCGGGCTCAGCTTTAACGACAATACGGTGGATGCGGCCATCATCGGCACCATCGCCGGCAGGCCGGCCCGGATCCTGATCGAGCCGAACAACACCAGCTATGTGGAGATCATCAACCACACCCTTACCGTGCATGCCGACTCCAGCCGGCGGATCAGCTACGACAGGCCGATCGGCAGCAACAGGATCACGATCGCCAACCATGTGCCCGAGGGCGACACCATCCGCTACTCGCTTTCGGTGCCCAACCCCATCCTCTATTTCGCCCATGTGCTTCGTGAAACACTGATGCTTGAGGGCATCCCCGTTCACGGCCGGCCCGCCGATATCGCGCAGTCGTCCATAAGGCCCGACTACGACCGGCTGAGTCTCATTACCACGCACGAATCGCCTCCCCTGGCCGACATTGTGGATGTGATCAATACGGTAAGCCAGAACATGTACGCCGAAACGGTGCTTATGACGGTCGGGGCCCTTTTCCCGCCCGACAACAGCGAAAACAGGAACTCCCACCAGAAGGGGCTCATCCGGCAGAACGAATTTCTCGGGGCCGCCGGCGTTGATACGAGCCGCATCGCCCTGGTTGACGGGTCGGGGCTGTCGCGCCGCAACCTGGTAACGCCCCACATGACCACATCCCTGTTACAGTATATGTGGATGCTGCCCGAAGGCGACCTGAAAGAGGCTTTCATGAGATCGCTGCCCGTGGGCGGGAATCCGGAGGGCACGCTGCGCACCATGTTCAGAAGAGGTCCGGCGGCCATGAACGTGCGTGCAAAAACCGGGACCATTGGCGGTGCGCGGGCCCTGAGCGGTTATGTTGACGCCGCAAACGGCCGGACGTACGCTTTTTCCATCATGTCGAATAATCATCTGGTATCCACTGGCAGGGTAAACGAAGTTATTGAAGCGGTTGTGCAGATGCTCGCCGCCTGGCCAGGAAATCTGAACACAAACCTAACGGAGTAATGGAGACAACCCTTTTTACAAACGATGCCGTTGTACTGGGCATCCTTATCGCCATTCTGGCCGTCATCTTTTCGACTGCCAGCAGTTCACATCCTTTCTTCAAAAAGTTCTACACCTATGTGCCGGCCCTGTTGCTGTGCTACTTTGTGCCGTCCATTTTCAACTCGATGGGGATCATCTCCGGGGCCGAATCGAACCTGTACTTTGTGGCATCGCGCTATCTGCTGCCGGCCAGCCTTGTGCTGCTCACGCTCAGCATCGATATGAAGGGGATCATCTCGCTGGGGCCCAAGGCGATCATCATGTTCCTGGCCGGTACGGTCGGCATTGTTATCGGCGGACCGCTCGCGATTCTGATCATCTCCACGTTTGCTCCGGATGTGGTTGGAGGTGCCGGTCCTGACGCCGTTTGGCGCGGCATGGCCACCATCGCCGGAAGCTGGATCGGCGGGGGTGCCAACCAGACGGCCATGAAAGAGATCTTCAATGTGGGCGACGAAATTTTCTCCGCCATGGTTACCGTGGATGTGATCGTTGCGAACATCTGGCTGGCATTTCTGCTGTACGGCGCCGGTATTTCGGCCCGCATCGACAAAATATTCAAGGGCGATACGTCTGCCATCGAAAGCCTGAGGGAGAAGGTGGAGAACTACAGGCTGAGCATTGCCAGGATTCCGGACCTTAAGGACCTTACCGTGATTGTAGCACTCGGTTTCGGGATGACCGCGATCGCGCACGTGGGCGCCGATGTGATCACACCGTTTATGGCCCAGTTCGAGGGGCTCGACCGCCTGAGCCTCACCTCCCCTTTCTTCTGGCTGATTGCCATCGCGACCACGCTCGGCCTGATCCTGTCGTTCACGCGGGCCCGGCAGTTTGAGGGAGCGGGCGCCTCACGGGTGGGAACGCTGCTACTTTATGTACTCGTGGCCACGATCGGTATGCAGATGGACATTATGGCCATCATCCGTCAGCCCGAACTGTTCATGATCGGGTTTATATGGATGATCTGCCACGTAACCATCCTGCTCACGGTGGCGAAAGTTATCAAGGCGCCGTTTTTCTTTGTGGCGGTGGGCAGCCAGGCCAATGTGGGCGGCGCGGCATCAGCACCGATTGTGGCATCGGCCTTCCACCCTGCCCTGGCCCCGGTTGGCGTACTGCTGGCAGTGCTGGGATACGCCCTGGGTACGTATGCGGCGTGGTTTTGCGGGATTCTGATGAGCATTGTGGCCCCGTAGGGAACAGTTGAATATGGAATATGGAATATGGAATGGG
>RECM01000051.1 GCA_007694035.1 Balneolaceae bacterium | reverse complement strand
CGGGATCGATCGCACGCATGGCGATGAGCGTGTTCACATCGAACGACTGGATGAAGACGCGGTCGAGCACCCCGAGTCCGGCCAGTTCGTCGTACAGAAGCCGGGCGAAATCTTCCGGCTCCGGCACCATCACCCCGTACCATTCGGGCAGGCTTTTGGTTTCAATGTTGTACAACACCGGATTGAGGCCGCGTTCGTCCACATGGGCTTCGATAGCTTGGATGGCGTCGGCCATCAGGGGCTTGACGGCCGCCATCGGCTGCTGATCAGGGAAATTGACATGCCCGCGGATGCCCACGTCGTACTGCTGCACCTCGTCGCAGGTCATCCGGTAGATGTTCAGGTCCATGGCCTCCTCAGGCGTTACAGCACGCCCATCGGGCCGGGTGGTGATGTGATGGTGAAACCAGGGCTCGTGCGAGACTAGCACACGCCGGTCCGCCGTCACCACCACATCGAACTCGATGGTATTAACGCCCACGTCTGCGGCGAGCAGGAACGAGGGGATGGTGTTTTCTGGCAGCAACCCGCGAGCGCCGCGGTGTCCCTGCAGGTCGAAGTCGTAGCTGGGATCAGGCATGGGTTCAGTGGTGCATGAGGAGAAGAGAACAATGGTTATCAGGAGCAGAAGGATCCGGGGTGTTCGCATGGTTTTCTGGTCAGAAAGTGATACTTATCTGTTTTTCAGCATTTACCGGGACTCCTCTGATGGTACTTCAGCCGGTGTTACGACCAGTTTTGCGCCTCCCATTTCCGGGGAGACCTGCTCGTAACGGAGTACTGAGAAGTCTTCCTGATCGAGCCAAACGGTGAGGTCGCCGGGGCTGCCATCGGCGGGTGTTACGTGCACACGCCAGGTTTTTTGACCATTCTCAAGGCTTTCGGCCGTGGTGCGTACCCGGTACATTTTCTCGCGCATGGTATTCATGTCGGTGTTCCGGATCGCCGCGATAAAACCGTCGCTGTGGGGAAGTGTCGCCAGAAGGTGCGCGCGTGCGGGACCTTCGGCAAAGAGGGGGCCGCTGGTTTTGATGTTCACCTGGGTTTTCTGGTCGCCCATATTGATGGAGCCTTCAGCGCCGCCGTCGTGATAGTCAATCACAATGTTGGCAGGGCCCTGATTGATTTCCCTTTTTACCGGTTCGAGGGTCCCGGCGTTCAGTGTCATCTTGTCTACGGCGCTTCCCATTGGCGTTTCTGTCGATTCACGGATCACCACATTGTCGCCCTCGCGTGAGATGTTCACGCTGGATTTGAGTTGCATCCCGAACTGTTCAATCGAGATGTTGTACCTGAACTCACCCTTGGCAATTGGCCGCACAGGCATCAGTTTCTGTTTAAGAAGATCCTGATGCAGCTCTTCGGGCAACTCCACCGTATCGATATCTACAGTGATCTCTTCGAGCCGTTTGGCGACATCTTCGGGCATGTCAGGTTGATATCGCCCGCCAACATGTTCTGCGAGAAACTTCTCCATTGCGGCCAGGAACGCCATATTGTTCACCGGCCGGGCGAAACCGTGCCCTTCATCGGGCGCGTTGAGATAGGTTACCGGAAACCCGCGTTCGCGAAGCGCCACTACAATCTGGTCGCTCTCGGCTTTTACCACTCTCGGGTCATTTTGTCCCTGTACGACCATCAGAGGTGTTTTGATCTGATCCGCCGAGAAAAGGGGTGACTGTCGGATAAGCTCTGCTTCGCCTTCGGGTGTGTTCGGGTCACCCATCCGCTCTTTGAACATGGTGATTGCAGATTCCCAATAGGGAGGGATGGAATTCAGCAGGGTGATCAGGTTCGACGGACCGACAAAGGAGACGCCGGCCGTATAGAGATCGGGCGTAAAGGCCAGGCCGGCAAGTGTGGCGTAGCCGCCGTAAGAGCCGCCGAATATGGCCACCCGGTCGGGGTCTGCAATGCCCTGTTCAACAAGATATTTTACACCCCAGGTGATGTCGTCCTGCATGAGGTCGCCCCACTCTTTATTTCCGGCGTTCAGAAATGCCTTCCCGAATCCGGTGCTGCCCCTGAAGTTGGGCTGAAGTACGGCATAACCTCGGTTCGCGAGAAATTGAGCGTAGGTATCGAATCCCCAGGTATCACGTGCCCAGGGCCCGCCGTGAGGCACAACGATTACGGGCAGATTGGTCTCTCCGAAGCCGCGGGGCATGGTCAGGTACGCGGGAATCTCCAGACCATCTGATGACGGATACCGGATGGGCTTCATGTGCGACATGTGGTCGGGATTCAGCCCGCTTCTGGGTGTGTACTGATAGGTCAGCTGCCTGGTTTCCATGTTGTAGAGATAGACAGAGGCCGGCAGGATGTCTGAGTAGGCCGTGATCATGTACAGGCTTTCATCTGTTGTACCGGAAGAGAACGCGATGGCTGCATCGCCCCCCAATTCGTTCATGATGTGCTTATAGTGGGCTTCAAACTCAGAATTCTGGAAGTAGCGCCGTACGCGGTCGTCAGTGTAGGATGTGGCAATGATTTCACGGGATTTCTGTGAGCGCCAGATGCCGCCGAAGTCAACGCGGTTTTCCGGGTCCTTTTCGATAAATGTTTTTTCGAGGGTCTGCGGATTCATCAGGTAAAGCTTGCTGAGGTCGCGGTCGTCGCCTGTGTTCGTAACCAGGTAAATTTGTTCATTGTCTTTATGGAAACCGGAGGGATAGGCGGATTCCATCAGGCCCCATTCATAGATGATGGTCTCGGTTCCGTCAGTATCGAGCCGCCAGAGTTCATTGTCGCCATTCTCTTTGCTTCTGGAGGCGAGTCGAAGCTGATCTTCCCAGTCGAATATCCAGGAGGTGAAGCGATTGGTATTCTCGCGCAGTTTGGTGAGTTCGCCGGTCGAGATTCTGAGTTCATAGAGGTCGTGCCATGCCGCGTCACGGTCGTTCAGGCCCACATACATCAGGTCGTGGTCGTTGCGGGCGATGTGATATATCAGGGCGCGTACTCCCTCCAGATCGGTGATGTTGCGTGCTTCGGGTATCACTCCTTCGCTGGCTTCCGATGGATCGAGGGCATAAATGTTGAAGTTTTCGTCCCCACCCTGGTCCATCACGAAAAGGATGAATTGTCCGTCTCTTGACCAGAAGTAGCCGGGGATCGGCCGGTCGGTACGGTCAGTAACCGGAATCGCACTATCGAAGTCGGCGTCGGTGGTTTTCACCCAGATGTTGCGTGTGCCGTCATAAGGACGCATGAACGACAGGAACGCCCCGTCGGGCGAGAGTTGTCCGCCGCTGATCTCCGGATCGCCGAAAAATAGCTCTCTGTCGAGAAGTGGCGGCGGATCCTGTGCTTGAATGTTCATGTTGTATCCATTTGTTATTACAGCTAATGGCAGTATGACCAGGCTGATTAATAGTGTTTTCATGAGGGCTGTTTTGCAATTTCAATTTTAGTTCAAACAGATTCTAAACTATTAAAAAATGGAGCGTGATTCAAAAATAAATAACGGTTTCCAGTATATGTGATTACATGCCATGTATCTACAGGTCTGGCGTCTGACCCGGCCTGATGCCAGCGCCCACTGTTACCATAGGGCGGAGGGTCGACTGTCTGAAATCGATACGGGTTTGTATCTTTGCAAGCGGCATCGTTAATTCTCATTTAGATATTATATTTTAGCAGTGTTATATGCGTATCGAAATTATTGACAACGGAATGAAAGGCCCTCTATGAAAACCATTATCGACCTGTTCGAAGAAAATGTGCTGGCCTGGCGCGAAAACCCCTATATGTGGGAGAAGATGGATGGAGCCTACAGGTCCACCACATACGCGCAGACGAAGGATCTGGTATACGAATTCGGCGCCGGACTGATGGCCTTGGGCTTCGGTCCGTGCGACCGGATCGCACTGCTCTCTGAAGGCCGCAACGACTGGGTGGTGAGCGAACTGGGCATCCTGTACAACGGGGCCATCAATGTGCCTTTGTCGGTAAAACTGACACCGGTTGAGCTGCAGTTCCGCCTGTTCCACTCCGGAGCGCGGGCGATCATCATCTCCGGCGGACAGGCCGCCAAGATCGCCGGCATCCGCGAAAACCTGCCCGACCTGAAAACGGTGATCTACCTCGACAAGCCGGAAACACCGAGAGCGGATCATCAGGCCGGTGGTGATGCCGGGGAAGGCATGGCAATGGCTAAAGCTACTGCGGAGGCGGAAGCGGAAGCTAAGGCTAAGGCTAAGGATGACAAAAAGGCCACATCCCATACAGAAGACGAATACACTATGGCCGGTGTAATGAAGGCGGGACGCGCGTTCCTTGAAAAGAGCCGTGACGCGTTCGAAGCCCGAAAAAAGGCTGTAAAAGGCCATGATGCGGCCAATATTTCGTACACCTCCGGCACCTCGGCCGATCCCAAGGGCATCATCCTCACGCACCACAACTATACGGCCAACGTGGAGCAGGCGCTCACGCTCATGCACATCCCGCCGGAATACAAAACCCTGCTCATTTTGCCGCTCGATCACTCTTTCGCCCATACGGCCGGTATCTATAGCTTCATGGCAAAAGGGGCCAGTATCGGGTTTATTGAAGCCGGGAAAACCCCGATGGAAACCCTGAGGAACATCCCGCAGAACATCAAAGAGCTGCAGCCCGACCTGCTGATGAGCGTGCCGGCCCTGGCCAAAAATTTCCGGAAGGGGATAGAAACCGCTGTACGCGCGAAAGGCCCAAAGGTGGAGAAGCTCTATTTCGAGGCCCTGGCCACGGCCTATGAGTACAACCGCGAAGGGTATAACAGGAAAAAATGGGACCTGTACAGCCGCGCCAAACTGTTCCTGTTCGACAAGCTGCTGTTCAAAAAAATCCGGGCCAATTTCGGCGGTAACCTGAAGTTTTTCATCGGCGGCGGAGCACTGCTCGACATCGAGCTGCAGCGCTTTTTCTACGCCATCGGCATTCCCATGCTTCAGGGCTACGGGCTGAGCGAGGCCACGCCCATCATCTCGTCGAATTCACTGGCCCGTCACAAGCTCGGCTCATCGGGGCACCTGGTGAAATTCCTCGACCTGAAAATTTTGGATGAGAACGGCAAAGAGCTCCCCGCCGGCCAGAAAGGGGAGATCGTGGTACGCGGCGAGAATGTGATGAAGGGCTACTGGAAGAACGAGACCGCGACCCGCGAAGCCCTGCGCGACGGCTGGCTGCACACCGGCGATATGGGCTACCTCGACGAGGACGGATTCATTTACGTGCTTGGCCGGTACAAAAGCCTGCTTATTGGTCACGACGGCGAGAAATACAGCCCCGAATCGATCGAAGAGGCCATGGCCGACCAGTCGCGCTTCATCGAGCAGGTGATGCTGCACAACAACCAGGATCCGTACACCATCGGCCTGATCTACCCCGGCAAAGAGGCCCTGGCAGCGGCCGTCAAAAAGAAAGGCCTCGACCCGAAGTCGGATGAAGGGGTGATGGCCGCCATCGACATCCTGGAGGATGAGCTGAAAGCCTACTACAAAGGAGGCCGCTTCGACGACCAGTTCCCCGAGCGCTGGCTGCCGGCCGCCGTTGGCATTCTCAGTGAAGGCTTTAACGAGGAGAACCGTTTCCTGAACAGCACCATGAAGATGGTTCGCGGCAAAATCGAAGACTACTACGAAGACCTGATGGAATATCTGTATCTGCCCGAGGCGAAAAACATCCGGAACGAGCGGAATGTGGCCGCGATGACAAAACTCCTGAACCCGTGAACCTCTGTACCTCCCTCGTCATGGTGAGCGCAACCGGTGACATCTCCCAAACCACTTCCAAACTCAATTGCTCTATTGCTCCCCAGATCCCTAACTCAAAGCACCTAACAGCACAGTCGTTGTCACCATTGAAATTCTGTAGCCCCAACAAGGGCGATATTAGCCGCTCACCATGACGGGTGTATATTCATAATTTTTTCCGTATCTTACGCCACACTGTCGTTACACTATAGTTTCGCCTTTTCCGGTTATGTCGGCGCCCGCAACTCACGGTAATCCCTGATAGCAATAAAAAAAGTGCCCATCCAACTTATCAAGGTTATCACGTGAGCAACGCCAGAACTATTTCTTTACATAACTCAACGAATCCATTTCTTTCATGAACGAACTCACTTTTTCCGATCTGAACCTCAGCGAAGGTATGCTTAAGACTATCTCCGGCCTGGGCTTCGAAGCACCAACATCCATACAGGCCGAGTGTATTCCGGCCATCATGCAGGGCCGCGATGTAGTCGGCCAGGCCCAGACGGGTACCGGCAAGACCGCCGCTTTCGGCGTACCGGCCATCGAAAAACTCGACCCCAACAGCCACGATGTGCAGGTGATCATCCAGTGCCCAACGCGCGAACTTGCCATCCAGGTTACCGGCGAGCTGATGAAACTGGGCCGGCATGTCAAAAAACTGAACGTGGTGCCCATCTATGGCGGGCAGCACATCTCACACCAGCTCAAGGCGCTCAAGCGTGGCGCCCAGATCGTTGTCGGCACCCCCGGCCGCACCATCGACCACCTCAAACGCGGCACGCTCAAGCTCGACAAGCTGAGTATGGTCATCTTTGATGAGGCCGACGAAATGCTCAACATGGGCTTCCGGGAGGATATGGAGGAGATTTTTACCTACAAAACTGGTCCGGTACAGACCGTGATGTTCTCGGCCACGGTTCCGAAGCCCATCCGCGAGATAATGAAGCGGTACATGAACGACCCTCTGAACGTGACCATCGACCGTCAGGTGATGACCGCTCCCGACATCAAGCAGTATGTGGTCGAGGTTCGCGATTCGATGCGCTCCGAGGCGATCAGCCGCCTGATGGATGTAAACAATTACAAGCTTGCCCTGGCCTTTTGCAACACCAAACGCAAGACCGAAGAGCTGGCCAGCGACCTGCAGAGCCGCGGTTATTCCAGCGAGATCATCAACGGTGACCTCAGCCAGGTACAGCGCGACCGTGTGATGGCCCAGTACCGCCGCGGCGATATCGACATCCTGATTGCCACCGATGTGGCTGCCCGGGGTATAGATGTGGAGAATGTGGATGTGGTTTTTAACTACGACATCCCGCAGGATCCTGAATACTATGTGCACCGCATCGGCCGAACAGGGCGTGCGGGCAAGTCTGGTACCGCCTACACCTTCAGCGCCGGCCGGAAAAGCCGGAATCTCCATTTTATTGAGCGGCAGATCAGGCAGCAGCTACAGCCCATGGCCATGCCAAGCGTATCCGATGTGGAAGAGTCGCGGCTTGCCATACATCTTGCCGACCTGACCAAAACCCTTGAAGAGGGTGGACTCAAAAAATTCATCGACCAGATCGAAGCCCTGTCTGAAGGTCCGTACACCACGGCCGAGATCGCGGCGGCACTTCTCAAAATGCGCCTGGGTACCCAGGAAAAAGCCGATGTGATGCAGACGTTCGAACGTCCTGATTATTCCGACAGCCGGGGTGGATATGACCGCGGCGGTTATGGCAAAAGCCAGGACCGTGGCGACCGTCAGGGCCGAGGTAAACCGGCAGGAGGCCGCAGGGCGCCCCGCGGCGAGAGTGAAGCCGGCATGGTGAAAGTGCAGTTCAGTGTGGGACGCAAAGACAAGGTGAGCCCCGGCGACCTGGTCGGAGCAATCGCGGGCGAGACCGGCATTCCCGGCAAGGCGATAGGCCACATCGACATTCAGACCAATTACTCCTTTGTCGACATCCCCGAAGAGTATGTGCCCACTGTGCTGGCAGGCATGAAAAAGGCGCAGGTTAAGGGGAACCGGGTAAAGGTTTCCGTTGGCTAAGTCCAGTTAGTACAGGATATCACGAAAAATATCCGGTTTATTTCTATCTTCATGGCCAAATTGACAGTTACGACTAATAATTTGTTCAAATATGCCGGAAATAGAACCAGAAGTTGCTAAACCTGATCCAGGCGATAAAACACCTGCCTGGCTGAGTGATCTTCAGAAACGAAGCTGGGAACCCGAGGTACTGATCTCGGGTCTGTTCCTGGCCTTTATTTTCCTGTTCCCGGCCCATATCTATGATTTTTCGGCCCGGCTGGTTCAGGACCATGGCCTGGATTTCACAGGAGCGCTGATTCTGCTGATTTACCTCGCCACGATGATCAATGTGTTTAAGTTTTTTTTTATCGCACACATAGTACTGCGTCTGGCTTGGGCGGGCCTGCTGGGTCTCAGTTACGCGTTTCCGGGTGGTGTAATCAATGTAAACCTGTTCAGAACCGGCCGC
>RECM01000248.1 GCA_007694035.1 Balneolaceae bacterium | reverse complement strand
GCACAGATGAGCCTGGCCTGGGTGCTGCGCCTGCAGGAAGTGACCAGTGTGATTTTAGGGGCGAGCAGCGTAAAACAGATCGATAACAATATTGCCGCGCTGCAGAACACCGGGTTCACACAGGCCGAACTCGACGAGATTGATTACTGCCTGAATCCTGATACCGAAATGGAGTGAGAACCGGATTTCTGCAGTGATTGGAAATCTGATAAACGGGTTCCTTCAGCTCCGAGTACCAGGCCGGGATCATCGCTGATGTGCAGGCGGCTGCACTGAAAGCGATGAACCCGGCAGACGGGGCGCAAAGCTGGTAATGCCTGGCCGGATAGTTAATTCCGGAACATCCGCCGCTTTGCGGCTATATAATATATTGAATGGTTTACGGGAAATCGCAGAACTCATCTTTCAGATGAAGTTCAAATAGCCCTATATTGGCAGCGATTCAGATTCTGGTTCTGAATTGAAACAGGAGGAAGTTTACAGGTGTTTTTCTAATGACTCTGAGTGCTATTGTTTTATCGATCGTCTCCATCGGTGTGGTGGTTACCATGTCTCTGTCGCTAAAAATATTACGTAAACACGGCAGTACACCCATGCTGAAAGGCATGGCGGTTCTGTTAATGGCTCTCGCCGTGATCTGGTTTGGCTACTTTGTGGTTCTGCTCTTTTTCTGACCTCACTCAGGCAGGGATACACTGAATTCGGCGGATGCAAGAACCTGCTCATCCTCACCAACAAGCTCCACTTTCCACTCGCCCGCTATTATCTGCACCGACGTATAGGTTCGCCATGCTTCCGAAACGCCGATCAGAAGGCTAATATTTGCATAAACGGCGCCATCGTGTGTCCACCTGAAGTACAGATTGACCGGTTCTTCGGGATTGTGGATGCGGGCGTACGCATATACGCGTTCATCGGCTGTGGTGAATTCCTCTTTGGGATTGACCGGTTCACGGTCCTCAACATCTTCGCAGAGCAGAAATTCGATCACTTCCACACTGGCTGTCATCTCCTGGGCCTGTGCGGTGGTGTTGATAAACAGCAACGGCATAATCAAAGTGAGAATTGCTGTGGGCAACAGGTATCGTAACATGATTCCCTCCAGTAAAAGGTTTTTTTGTTTTTCCCCGTATTCAACGGTCGGGCGTGACCTTCTCATACTTTGTAATGGTTAGAGTCAGCTCCCGTTCATACATATATCCTAACAATTTTGAGGGTCAGGTACAACTCCGGCCTGCATCGGATTTTGCACTGATCTGCCTTATTATTAAACAGTGCCATATTCAGCCAATCACCATTAAGTAAACCCGGAATAACGCATGAAGGCTCAACCAGAGGAAAAAAGGCCGAACAGCCCGGCCGGGAATATTCAGGTCCGCCTTGCCGGATGGTCGGGCGATCAGTCCGAAATCCGCCGGATCAGGACGCTGGTTTTTATTGAGGAGCAGGAAATTCCTGAGGATGAGGAGTTTGATGATGCGGACCCGTCTGCCATTCACGTATTGGCTCACGACACTAACGGTGAAGCCATTGGTACGGCCCGTTTGCTGGATTATAAAAAAATCGGTCGCGTGGCAGTGATGCGGAACTGGCGGGGCAGGGGTGTTGGAAAAGCCCTCATTTTGTTTCTGATGCAGGTGGCCAGGGAAAACGGTGCTCCGGCAGTGGAACTGGATGCGCAGGTTTACGCCATCCCGTTCTATGAAAAACTGGGCTACCGGGTTACAGGTGAAGAATTTATGGATGCAGGAATCCCGCACCGGAAAATGATCATCATTTTCAGCTGATTATCTCAGCGGCCCCAGCGTGCCCGTGTTCCGCGGGCGTCTACATGAATAAATGGCCCTCGCACAGGATACCGCTCTTTATATGCCCCAAGCCCGCCAACATATCTTTTGTACCACTGCTCATGATATAGATTCTCGATCATATCGTACAGTATAGCGGCATCCTTATGATCGATTTTACCATCGCCGTTCAGATCATCCATTATCCCTGATCTCGGATTGTGATCGATGAATATGTCGGCGGCATCGCCGTACACATGCCGGCTGTACTGACCATTGCCAATTGTCTTGTTGTAGAATGGGGTCCGGTACCCGCTCATAACCGTGAAGGTATTGGCACGGTAACCGTTCCTGTTGCTCTCTTCAAGTATGATCTCCAGCTTGAGCAAAAGGCGTTCCCTCAACACTACATATTTCGGATAATCACCTGCCTGCTTACAAAGGAACTGTTTGAGGGTGAAATTGGGTGAGATCAACGTCTGCTCATTTTCCCGGGTTACCTCAATAAACCCCCTGGGGCCTCTGTACGATTCCAGTCCGTTCAGAGGAGTAACAGGATATTTGCCAATTCTGTAGCCGTTAAGATATTCGCCTTTCTTTTCGCTTCTGGGTACCATCACAAAAATATTCAGGAGTACCGTATCGGCTGAAATAGGATCAATAACGCGAACAGGATACAACCCTTTTTTTTCCGGGGCCTGCCACTCCCAACCGGAATTACTCAACCTCCTGTGCTGCCCCGATTGGGAATGCAGGGAAAACCTTGTGCCGGCCGATTGGCCGATTGCCTCTATCTCTAACTTTTGTGATGGAAGTACGAATACACCGGTTACATGGTATGGGGTTATTTCGTCACCAAAACGTACGGAGAAACCGGATTTTCCACTATTAAATTCCGAACTTCCGGTTTCGGAAACCGGTGCGGCAGAAAGAAGAAAGACCAGGGAAATAGCGGCAGAAAGAAGCTTAAACATCGCTTGAGGATGATTGGTCAGATAAGTTGAATTGCACAACACCAATAATAGAATTTTTTAATACGGAATGATATAACACAGGGGTGGCGCAGAAAAATATTTTTTCCCTGAAATGACCAGGTTCTCCATGATTTCTAAAGCATTATATGCTGTATTATTAATACCTGGCACGATTCGGGTTCAGACCTGGTCACTATAATTCCGATCATATATCAATGCTTCCGATGGCAGTATTTATACCCGGCCGTATAGACCTGAGTGCTGCCAGCAATTTGCCGTCACGCTGGTACACATCGTGCCGGAAATGTATGGTTCCATCCTGCTCGGCCCAGGCAGTCCAGTACAGCAGGTGTACCGGTATGGATTGCGGCAGGTTAACCGTTCTTTCAACAGGCTCCGACATGGCTTTGCTGATTTCGGCGGGTGTCCACCGGGTTCCGCGGAGCAGGTATGCGGCCAGTTCCAGGGGTTTTTCCACACGGATGCAGCCTGAACTGAAATCGCGCTGAGCCCGGCCGAAAAGGTCTCTGGCCGGTGAATCATGAAGGTAGACATGGTACTGGTTAGGGAACATAAACTTGACCGTACCGAGTGCATTTGCCGGGCCCGGATCCTGCCGGAAACGGTAAGGCATGGTGCGGCGGTTCACACTGCCCCAGTCAATGGTATGGGGGTCCACCTCACGGGTATCGGCGCCCCATCCCTGGAATACCTTCATATTCTGCCGCGATAAATACTCTACATCTCTCTGCACCTGCGGCAGTACATCCTGTCGGGCTATCGTTGGTGGTATATGCCAGAAGGGACTTAATACCAGATAGGTCATGCGGCCGCTGAATACGGGTGTCTGGCGGTACAGCCTGCCTACAACGGCCTTCATCTGCATTACAACTTCATCCGACTCGATTACCCTTACATCGAATCCGGCGATATTGACAACGATATGCCGTTCACCGAGATCCTGTGGCAGCCATCTCCACCTTTCAAGATTTAACTCTGTGGCTATTAACCGGTCGCGTACCGGTGTATTCAAAGCCCTGGTTGTTGCGGCACCTACAATACCGTCGGCATCCAGGCCGTGGCGGTATTGGAATCGCCGTACACCGGCTTCGAGGATGTCGTCAAATAAGGTGTCTGTAGTGTCTGCATTCACCGATAAATCTCCGGCCAGCAGCAACCGTTGTCTTAGCAGAGGTATACGATCACCACGGTCACCTTTTCTGATTACCGGACCCTCGGGAATTGAGGGCCATCCGCCTGCTTTTTCAATGGCACGATAACGTCTGAGTGCATCACGGAGATATCCATAGCCGGGCCGGGCCGGAAGCAGATTGTTCAGAGACTGAATAATTGTGCCATTTTCTACAGCAGTTTGCAGATACTCGGCCAGGTTAAGCTCGCGCCGCTGAGCCCTCCAGTAACTATCGATCGTTGCCGGATCAACCTTGCCCGACAGATAGTGTGAAGCCAGAATCAGATAGGCATCAGTGCACAATAGCTCAATGTCAACGAGTATGCCCGGTTGGATACTTAGTCGGGCTACGTCCCGGCTGCGAACATTTGCAACATATTCTTCAATTATCCGGAGATGGTAATCATCCGGATTAAGGCCTTCATGATACGAGTTCCGGATTGCTGTAATAAGAGAATCAACCACGGGTGCAGGTACGCCCTCACTGGTCCAGGCTGTATCAAATCCCCGGTTTATATAAAATGCCGGCAGGTTGGTCTGGGAGAATATTGGTTCGTCTGCAACCTTTAATGACGCTTCAAGCCGCCCCGCTTCAAGCCGGTTCCGCAACAGTTCCCGCACCTGCTCCTGCCGCATTTCATCAGCGCCGGCTACAGCCGGTGTAGCCTGTATAAATATGGGCAATACGAAGCTAAATGTTAACAGTGCCGGGATCAGGTGGGACAGGAATGTGTTTGAAAACATAATATTTAAGGTTAAAGGTCGCATTTGGGTCAGGTCGGCTGTCGATAGCAGCCGGTTAATCGTATGGGTTTGGTCGGGGTATGATGTTGCATTCTGAGTCGGTTACTGTACAGGTAATAGCACAAGTCAGTTTTAAGATGTACTGTAAGTATAATCGTTCAGTTTCCGGAAATTCCGATTCAATATTGATTGTGTGCCGATTCACGGTTACCGGGATTCCGTTTAACAAGGCTGAATCAGATTACCGTGCAATGTATAGCCCATACCCGAGCAAACCAAAAAGGTTGTTTTTTCTGGTAAATCCGGATATGTAGCATGTTTTGTTCCGTCAGTATCGTATTTTATGTAACTTTTTTACCAACATACATAACGTATCAGATCGGTTAATCTATGCGCCGCGAGTACATAAAATGGTGGAGCCCCAACTTGGGCAGAGAAATGGAAATGCTCGTTTTTGGGCATGCAGGTACGCCTGTGCTTGTGTTCCCGTCAAGTATGGGGCGCTTTCACGAATGGGAGGACTTTAAAATGGTGGAGTCCTGCCGGCATCAGCTTGAAAACGGCTTTAACCAGTTCTTCTGTGTCGATTCTGTGGACGGGGAAAGCTTCTATAACCGTCATGTCGATCCCTACACGCGCATGGTCCGCCACCGTCAGTACGATGCCTACATCCGCGACGAGGTGATCCCGTTTATGCGCGACAGGGTCGTAAACGGACGGGTGATCGCCACCGGTGCCAGCTTCGGGGCCTACCACGCCCTGAATGTGACCCTGAAATATCCCGGGCAGTTCGTGAAACTGATAGCCATGAGCGGCAAGTACGACATCAGGAATTTTATGGACGGCTTCTACGATGATAATGTTTACTTTAATAACCCGGTCGACTATCTGCCGGGCCTGAACGATCACGATTTCCTGGAAAGAATACGCACTGTCGATATCCGCCTTGTGGCCGGCGATGCCGACATCTGCCTGGAGGCGGGAAAACATTTCAGTGGCATTCTGTTCAATAAAGGGATTCCGCATCAGATGGATGTATGGGGTCACGGAGTGGTACACGACTGGCCTGAGTGGAGAAATATGATCCAAAAACATTTACCTCAATAGACATGAAAAAAATCGGAATATTACGGGGCATGGAAACCACCTTCCCCGACGCGCTGATCGAACACATCAATACCAAATACGCCGGCAAGGGTGTGAGCGCCGAATTTGTTAAAATCGACAGCGTGAGGATGGACGGTGAGCCGGGTTATGAAGTGATAATCGACCGCATTTCCCATGAGGTACCGTTTTACCGGTCGTACCTGAAATGGGCGGCTCTGAAGGGTACATACATCATCAACAACCCCTTCTGGTGGAGTGCCGACGACAAATTTATCGATAATGAGATCGCTATGCGTGCCGGTGTGGCCGTACCAAAAACCGTGATCCTGCCCCACAAGATTCATCCCCCGAATACGAAATCCACATCGTTCCGGAACCTCAGTTACCCCATCGACTGGAAGGGCATCTTCAACTACGTGGGGTTTCCCGCTTTCCTGAAACCGCACGACGGCGGCGGATGGCGCGATGTGACCAAAGTTAGCAATGAGCACGAATTTTTCGATGCCTACAACGACTCCGGTCAGCTCTGCATGATGCTGCAAGAGGGGATCGAATTTACCGAGTACTACCGGTGCTACGGAATAGGGCAGAAGGATGTGCATATTATGCGCTATAACCCGGGTGCGGAACCGCATTTGCGGTATCATGATGTTCCGAAAGGCCCGATACCGGCCAAAATGCAGGCCCGTATCAAAAAGGATGTACTCGCCCTCTGCAAAGCCCTGGGCTACGATATGAACACCGTTGAATTCGCCGTAAGGGATGGTATTCCCTATGCGATCGACTTCATGAACCCGGCCCCCGATGCCGATTACAACTCGGTAGGATCCGAAAACTTTTTCTGGATTGTGGATGCCATGTCAGATTTTGCCGTTAAAAAGGCAACGCAGAAGAAACGTCCGCTTCAGCATACGGCCAACGGGCTGTTGGGTCCCCATGCTTGATTGTACCCGCCCGGCCATAGAACAGTACCACCGGCTGATGGAAGCAGATCTTGAATCGGCTTCCGCACAGGTGGAGGAGCTGCTGTACAAGCAGCATGAGCGGGGTGTGCTTTTTGGAGGCCGGCCGCTGGCAGGTTCCCTCCGGCCGGTCATCATGTCGGAGTCGATGTACAACACCATACAGGATACGGTTTACATACTCCGGCAGGCCATCCTGAAACTGTCGAAAGCTTTTTTCAACGAACGAAGAACGCTCGACGAACTTGGGTTAACGGAAGAAGAAATTGAACTCGCCGCAATCCCTACAAATATTATCCGGATGTCGGCAACGGCCCGGATGGACGCGTTCATGACCAACCGGTCCTTCAAGTTTGTGGAGCTGAACGCGGAGTCGCCAGCCGGAATCGCCTACGTGCATGAACTGGCAAAAATTTACCGGGAACTGCCCATTTTCCGTGAATATGAAAAAACGGTGCCAATCCGCTTCGTCTCACCGCTGGTACATATCGTGGCCGGGCTGTTGCGGATCTACTACGAGGAGTTCGACGGGAAAGAGGAAATGCCGGCTTTTGCCATTGTAGATCACCTCGATGTTCCGACCTACCAGGAATTCGTATTGTTCAAAAATTATATGGAGCGGCAGGGCTACGTTTGCGAAATAAGCGATCCTCGCAACCTGGAAGTGCGCGATGGCTGGGTCTATGCCAACGGCCGTAAGATTGATATTCTGTACCGGCGCCTGCTCATGAACGAGTATATGGAGATGAGGCACGAGTGCGGCGCCTATACCGAGGGCTATATCGCCCAGAAAACGTGCTACCTGAATTCCTTCCGGTCGAAACTCGTACACAAAAAAGCATTGTTTTCCCTGCTTACCGACCCGGTGTACAGCTATATTCTCGACATCCCCGAACTGCACGCAATACAGCGCCACATCCCGTGGACCCGTCGCCTCCGCGACCAGCGCACCACCTACGACGGCAAAAGTGTGGACATGGTACCGATGATACGCTCCAACCGGGAAAAGTTTGTGATTAAGCCGAATGACGAATATGGCGGAAGCGGTGTTACATTGGGCTTCGAAACCGAACAGGGTACCTGGGATGCTGCCATATCGGATGGTCTGCAGAAGGGCCATGTTGTGCAGGAGGTGGTTGAGATCAGCCGCGAACCCTTCCTCGTACAGAAAGCGGATCGTTCGTGGGATTATAATTCTACGGTAATCGACCTCGACCCCTACCTTAACGGCCCACTTATGGGTGGCTGCCTCACACGTACATCCACCAGCAACCTGGCCAATGTAACGGCGGGCGGAGGCACGCTGCCGCTGTTTATCGCCCGGTATTTGTGATCACTGCGGGTGGTGATGTCCCCGCAGATGCCCCCGCTCGTGCATGGAAACTCTGAAAGCAAGTGAGCATGGAAGCTCTGCCAGCATGCTAACATGGAAGCTCTGAAAGACAGCATATTTGGATGTTTTGAAAGCCCGCCGTGCATGGATATTCTGAAAGCCCGCGTGAGGGATGTTTTGAAAGCCCGCCGTGCATGGATATGGAGGCCCGCCTTCGGCAGCGGGAAGGATCGGCGATGCGACGCAAGCCTCGGGGGC
>RECM01000147.1 GCA_007694035.1 Balneolaceae bacterium | reverse complement strand
AGAAGATGGCATACGAACCAGATCAGCAGCAAACGGGAAAATTGCGCTTCAAGAACTAACCGTTCCATAATCATGGATTTGTTCGAACAAAACAGAACCACTGTACCCAAACTTGGAAAATGTGCACTCTATTCCCCCGCCGGAGAACTTCACAACCTGGGCATCACCATTTTCGGGGAGCTGCTAAAAAACAAAGGTTTTGAAATTCATAAATTCGGTCCGAATATTCCTGACTCTGAACTTATTTCATGCCTGCTTACACACCGGCCCGATGCCCTGGCCATATCCATAACCATGGCTTATGATCTGGCTCATCTTGAAGTTGTGTTGGGTAAAATCAGGCAGAGGCACGAACTCGCAAATATGATAATTGTTGTGGGTGGCTACATGGCCTGTAAACTTAAATCAGTTAACCAACTGCTTGGTGCCGACATAATTGCCAGGGATCTTGAACAGGGAATTAATAGCATAATGCAATCCATTCAGGTTGAATAATTGACTAAATCAACGTATTCTTCGAACTAATCAAATTTAACTGACTATCATATCCGGAAACCTTAATGAGTAAAATAGTTCTGGTTGAAGACGAGTTCATTATTGCAATGGTTTTGGAGAAGCAACTCCAGAAATTTGGATATGATCTTGCAGCTAAAGTTACAAATGGAAAAGATGCTGTCGAAGCCGTAAAAACACATCAGCCCGATCTGATAATCATGGATATCAAAATAGACGGCGATATGGACGGTGTTGATGCCATGAATGAAATCAGGAAATTTTCTGATGTCCCGGTCATTTATATGTCTGGCAATTCTGATTCCGGTACAAGGGAGCGTGCTGCGAAGACCGGCCCCGTTGATTATATGGTAAAACCCATTCCCATTCAGGAACTTAACAATTCCATCAAAAAAGGGCTGGCAAAAGACAAGGCGGGATGATTTTAAGCGGTTATAAACTGTAAAATGCTTTTAGCAGAGCCCCATGCCTGATACCACCTGTCGACACGGTAAGTTCACTGAAACCGAAGTAATCGGTCACCCCTTCCATAATGAGCAAACCTGCCAGGATTACATCTTCCCTGCCATGCAGTACACCGGGGTTCAGTGCCAGTATCTTCTCTGAGCTGAGAGGTATAATTTCTGAAATCAAATTTTTCAGCTGATCCGATTTAATTATCAGCCCGTCAAGCTGGCCTGCTTCAATGGTTGCCTGGTTTAAGCATAGTGCAGCAAGCGTTGTTACTGTTCCAGCCACACCTATGAGCATGGTCCCCGGATCGGTTTTAAGGCCAGAACGATCAAGGCATTTTAAGATTTCTTCTCTGCATACCGCCACATCCCGCAATTCAGGCGGGTCGTGTTTCAGGTGCCGTTCGGTAAACCGTACCGACCCCATGTCGATTGATACATATTGTTTCAGGGTACTTTGAATTCCGGCAGCCAGTTCCGTGCTTCCACCTCCGATATCAACAACCAGCACCTGCTGGTCGGGCTGCACATTAAGTGGTGCAAGTGCTCCGGAGTATGTCCACGCCGCCTCTTCATCGCCGCTGAGTATCCGAATTTCAAAACCGGTCTTCTCTTTAATATACTTCAGAAAATGACCGCGGTTGGATGCATCTCTTACGGCGCTGGTAGCCGTAACAATAACCGGGATGTCACCAAAGCCCGTGTTTATTATGTGCCGGTAGCTCCGAAGAATGGCTTCAACCTTCCGGATGCCTTCATCAGACAGGTTTCTTGCTTCGTCCACATGTCTGCCAAGCCGGGGTATCTCCTGCCTTTCAAGCAGTGGTACAACCTGATTCCCATTGCTCTCTGCAACAAGTAAAAGCACGGTGTTGGTGCCGATGTCTATGGAGGCCCTGATGGTCAAAAGTCAGTTTTTTTGAAATTTGAAGGCAATCCATTCGCCCTCGGTCATTTCCTCAACAAGTCTCAGCCGGCTGTAATGTTCATCTTTCAGGATAGTTTCCCTGTCGTCGAGCATCAGACCGGACAGGAGCAGATGCCCGTTCTCCTTAATTTTGGCGGCAATGTCGCGGGAAATGTCGAGCAGGATATTGCGGTTGATGTTGGCCAGAACAAGCTCAAAGGTCTGCTCCTTGGCGATCATACTTATGGTACCAAGCATCACCCTGAACCGGTCGTCGACCTTGTTCAGATATGCGTTCTCAAGCGCGTTTTGATAGCTCCATTCATCAATGTCGAAACCCGTTGCCGAAACAGCACCCAGTTTCAGTGCAGCTATTGCCAAAATTCCGGAGCCGGTACCGGCATCCAGAACATGGGCATTGTTACAATCAGTAATTTCCAGCATTCTGAGCATCAGGCGCGTGGTTTCGTGATACCCTGTGCCAAATGCCATTTTGGGATCAATCTCCAGAACGACTTTGCCTGCGGGTACCTGTACCATCGACCAGGTTGGTTTGATATAGAAATTGCCGACATCCATCGGCTGAATGGTACCCTCCCATTCCTTGTTCCAGTTTCTGGGCTGATGGATGATCTCGCTTTCGATCCACGCTCCTTCAAAACCGGATATGATCCTTTCTATGTGCTCTCTTGCCGTATCATCGAGCCGGGATGCAGGTATGAATGCAAGTATGAAATAATCATCCTGCTCGAACCCCTCAAAGTCGAGCTCGTTCAGCTCAGCGATCAGGAATTCCTGGTATTTTTCGGGCATTACTATTTTCAGCTCCAGATATGGCTGATTCATTATTTGATCCTGTTGTAAATAATTTCGGTTAGGATATGCCCTATCATGCCAAGTGTTTCTTCTGAAATGATATCTAGATTGTCGGCATGGGTGTGCCAGTATTCAGGGAAAACGGAGTCGCCAGAACCCCGGTTGTGATGTATAATATTTATGGTAGGTATTCCAAGCTTCTCGTTGATCACTACGTGGTCATCGGATATGGCTGCGCCGCGAATGTCGGGGAATTTATTGCCGTAACCAAGCCCTGAGGCCACTTCCCATACCCCGTCAACAAGCGGCCGGGCATAGGTGAGGGAGTACAGTTCTTTGGGGAAAACGGCATCTTTTGCCCCGACCATGTCGAGGAGAATGCCGAACCGTGGCCTGTAACCGGGAACCGGCGGGTTTTCTGCCCACTCCCTGGCGCCAAGGAAATAATACTGCAGATCGCCCTCGCGGCCGTAATCTTCTCCGTCGAACAATACGAGATCGACCCCGATTGGCGGCGGGTTTTCTGCCAGTATCCGTGCAATTTCAAGAAGTACGGCTACCCCGCTGGCACCGTCGTCGGCCCCGGGAATTGGCTCATTCCGCCGCGTAATATCCGGATCCCTGTCTGCCCTTGGACGGGTGTCCCAGTGGGCACAGAGGAAGATTCTGTCGGCAGCCTCAAGGTTGAATGCAGCGATTATGTTTGACATCTGAAGCGTGTCGCCATAGATGGTTCTGGAAAAATCCTGTGTGAACACATTTCTGCGTCCGGCCCGGTCACGAAGGGTATTAATCAGGAAGTTTCGGGTGTCGGTATGAGACTGTGTTCCGGGTACCCTCGGGCCAAATTCAAGCTGCTTCTGCACATTGGTATAAGCAGAATCACCGCTGAAAACCGGAATCTGCCTGTTCAGTTCATCGAACACGAAAATGCCCTCTCTTTTTTCCGGCTCGGATGTACAGGCTGCCGTAACGATAAGCAGCAGAAACACAATGATCGTGTTATTAACTTTCTTCATTGCGGCTCAATAGAAAAACGGACGACTGATCCACCGGCATCACCACCAGGTCAAGAATATTTACATGCGAGGGCCTGTTAGCCATGAACACAATCAACTCAGCTACATCCCCGGCTGACAGGGGTTCAACCCCCTTATAAACCTGTTTGGCACGGTCTTCATCACCGTGAAATCTCACTTTGCTGAACTCTGTTTCTACCAGACCCGGTGAAATCATGCCCACCCTTACCTTGGTGCCGGACAGATCCATCTTTAATGAACGGGTGAACGCCGCAACAGCATGTTTGGTGGCGCAATAAACCGATCCGCCGGGATAGGAATCGTGGCCGGCAATAGACCCAAGGTTCAGAATGAAGCCTTTGTTGCGTGATCTCATTCCGGGCACAATGAGGCGGGTCATGTTCAGAAGGCCCTTGATATTGGTATCAACCATTTCATCCCAGTCGTCGAAGTCGGCCTTGTCGGCCGGTTCAAGCCCCCTTGAAAGACCGGCATTATTGATCAGAATATCGACAGGCCGGTTGTTCAGAAAGTCCATAAAGCGGATACAGGCCTCGCGGTCGCGCACATCAAAGTTGCCGGCAATTACTTCAACCGGATACTGCTCCTTGATATGGCGGGCCAACTCCTCCAGATTTTCTTCGCGCCGTCCGGTAATGATAAGATCAGTTCCCATTGAGGCGAATGCATAAGCACACGATTCACCGATACCGGATGTTGCACCGGTTATCAGAACTGTTTTTCCATGAATCCGGTTTTGATCCATTTTTTTAATAATTAGATGAACATTTGCTCAACCTGAGCGGCTGCGCCAAGTAATTTTCCCTCTCCGCCGTTATTGCCCATAAATTGAACGCCAATCGGCAATCCATTGCTGTGTTTCCCCGCAGGCACACTAATTGCGCAGATGCCGGCAAGGTTCGCTGAAATGGTGTAAATATCGTTCAGGTACATTTGTACCGGGTCATCCACATTTGAGCCTATGTCAAAGGCGGTTGTAGGTGTGGTTGGAGACAGTATAACATCAACCTTACGGAATGCATCGAGAAAATCCTGCTGAATGAGCCGCCTTATTCTCTGGGCTTTCCCATAGTAGGCATCATAGTACCCGGCACTGAGAACATAGGTACCAAGCATGATTCTGCGTTTCACCTCCGTGCCGAAACCTTCCGTTCTGGACTGCTTGTAGAGGCGGATAAGCGGACTGTCGAGTTTGGCAAGTTCCGTTTTCAGTTCTTCCGATTTGTCACCGTTGAATGAAGCCTTTATGCTTTTTTCTTCTTCACGGAGCTGCTCCCTTACCTTCTTGATATCGGCCCGGTGGCCGTATCGTATACCATCAAACCGGGCCAGGTTACTGGATGCCTCTGCCGTGGCAAGTACATAATAGGTCGCGATAGCATATTCGGTATGCGGCAGATTGATGGGCACAATTTCTGCGCCCTTCTCTTTCATATTATTGGCAACCTGCTCAACCCGGGCCCTGATTTCAGGGTCAAGCCCCTCACCAAAATATTCGCCCGGCATACCAATTTTAAGGTTTTTTTCGGTTTCGCCGATAAAACGGGTATAGGTGTCGACCGCTCTCGACGAGGTTGTTGAATCGTTTTGGTCTTTGCCTGCTATAACTTCGAGTACGAGGGCGGTATCGTGAACAGTAGTGGCAAGCGGGCCGATGCAGTCGAAGGAGGAAGCATATGCAACAAGGCCATAGCGCGATACCCTGCCATATCCCGGTTTAAGGCCGGTAACCCCGCAAAACGCGGCAGGCTGCCGGATAGATCCACCGGTATCGGAACCAAGTGTGGCATTGCAGAACCCGGCGGCCACGGCTGCGGCACTGCCGCCTGAAGACCCGCCGGACACTTTACCCGTATCGTGGGGGTTGCGGGTTATGCCGTGTATTGAATTTTCGGTAGATGAACCCATTGCGAACTCATCCATGTTCAACCTGCCAATAAGAACAGCATCTTCGGCCTCAAGCCGATCGATCACCGTTGCATTATAAACACTCTCAAAATCCGACAACATGTTGGATGCGCAGGTTACGGGGAGCCCTTTCTGGCAGATCAGTTCTTTGATGCCTATAACGGCACCGGCCAATTTGCCTGCCGTACCATTTTCGATTCTGGCCTGTACAGCTTCCGCTCTTTGAAGAGCAGTAGTGCCGTTTACCAGGGTGAAGGCATTGATGTTCTGATTATGGGCCTCGATCTCCTTCAGAAAAGACCGGGTTATGTCGGGCAGGCTAAATTGTTTGTTTTCGAGTCCCGTACGAACAGACCGAATGTCTTTTAAATTCAAAACCGGTTAATTGTTAGTCGCTTCCTTTTTCTCAGACTCCTCTTTGGGCCTGTCAACTTTAGCCTCCTGCTTATCTTCTCTCTCACCTTTTTCAATTTCTCTGCGGATTTCACTTGAGGCTTTCTTAAATTCGCCGATACCCTGGCCGATGCCGCGTGCAAGCTCGGGAATCTTCTTCGCGCCGAAAAGAAGAAGTATTAATAATGCCACAATAATCCATTCCATTCCACTCGGAAACATAACAGATCCTTTCTGATACAATTTTATGCCTTATTCCTGGTTACTACCCAAAGATAGTAAACTTTGAACACAGGCGTTAACAGTCATATAATTTATTTATAAAACTGTTCGTTAGGCACTTGAATTTGTCAATAAGATTCGTTTATTAGCCGTTGCATACTACGTAATTTTCTATATAATAAAAATAAAGGTTTAACACTATGATTTGGACCGTTGAACTCGCTGCAACACTTGAAGAGGCACCATGGCCTGCCACAAGGCAGGAATTGATAGAGTGGGCAGAGCGTAATGGTTGTCCACAGCAGGTCATCGATAACCTGTATGAACTCGATGAAGAGGATGACACTCCATACGAAAGTATCGAGGAGATCTGGCCTGACTATATAATGAAAGAAGATTTCTTCCACGGGGAAGAAGATGACGGCTTCGACTACGACGACGTTTGAATTTTACAAAATATCGGCTCGATTTTTTTGATTGAGACGGTTGTGTGATTAATTTCATGCAACCGTCTTACTATATATATCGTGGTTCATACCCTGTTTAAAAACTATACGAATTTACTGCTTACATGCCTGTTGATTATGGTGATCGTGTCTTCGGGGGGAACTGCATCCGCCCAGGACAACTCCGTATATGAGGGTAAACTGATACGAACGGTTGAGTTCAAAGGGAATCGTTCGATCAGTAACGGTGTGCTCGGAACGGTTGCACGAACCCAGACCAACAGGGAAGTACTTGGCATTCCCGGAGCAACATTATGGCTTGGGCTCCACCGTATAACCAGCCGGTTGGGTGAACCCCCCTCCCTGCTCGATCCGGGCATTCTGGCACGTGATATTGAACGTATTGAAACATTTTACCAATCGCAGGGGTTTCGCGACGCCAATGTTGAAACCAGGGTAGAAGAAATCAGAAGAGGCCGGGTTAAAGTCACTTTTTTTATTGATGAGGGCGAAGCTTCCATAATAAGAACAGTATCGTACAGCGGTTTGCCTGAATTCGACGATCCCCGAATTGTAGAACGCTTTTACAGGCGGAGCGGTCTGATTCGGTCGGCAATTGATGATACTACCTTTGAAGTAAACCGGCAGTTTAGGTTTGAACTGCTGAGCACAGAAAGAAACCGGATCATTGAATTGCTCAGAAATAACGGGTACGCTTCCGTGCAACGAGATTCGATAATTTCTTTCGTAAAACCCGACAGTGCTGATCCGCTTCAGCTCGATGTATTGTACCGGGTAAACCCGGGGCAGATATACCAGTTTGGCAACCTCAGAATGAATCTGGATGCAAGTGGTGGTTCAACAATGCCGGTCTTGCGGGACACACTGCGTGGGGAACCCCACAGCCAGCCCGGGTACACCATATTCATCTCACGCGAGGAAGAGACCCGGACTAACCCGGGTCTGCTTGTTGAGAGATTGCTATACAAACCGGGCGATCAGTTCGACAATTCCCTGTACATGGCTACCATCAATCAGCTTCAGAATCTGAATATGTTGACCGTGAGGCAGTTCAGCCTGAGTGCCGAGGGAGGGCTTCCCGATTATTCATCACCCGATATTCCTGTGTTTATTGATATGCAGACACTGCCGCGCCAGCAGATCCGAACAGAACTGTTCGGTATGCAGCGTCTTGGATTTGGAGCCGGTGCCGGAGTAAGATACACGAATAACAATTTGTTCCGCTGGGCCGAAATGCTGGATATCGGTGTGAAGGGCAGTTTTGAGTATGTAACAAGGGCGAATATACCGGGATTCGATAACCCGCTGCTCAGAAGCCTGGAGGGCAACATCGAATACAGTGTACCGCGTTTTCAGGTCCCTTTCAAAGCGTTTAACAACCGCCCCTTTTTCCTGAACCCCCGAACCAGCTACCGTCTTAGTGCGGCCAGGATAAACCAGATAAATTTCGACATCAACTCCAACTTCAGGATTAATGTTAACTACCAGACGAATCACTCCCCCACTACGCTCAGTTCACTCGACCTGATTGAACTTGACTGGCTTGATGCATCTGCAACCACACCCTTTCTTGAAGACCTGAACCTGAGGCTAACTGAAGGTGATATCGATACACTCCAGTTCCAGCGTATACTTGAGGATTTCCGGCCTCAGTTCAACTCCACATTGCGCTATACCCTGCGTGAAACAAACACCCATGTTATCAAGCGTAATGATGGCTATTACGCTGAAGCCAGTATTGAGCTCGGCGGAAACCTGCCCTACCTGATTGAACGTTTCGGTGTCAATCCCGATTCACTTACAGGATCTATTCCGTCGGTTGGCGGGGCAAGGCTTACATATAGCCGTTATTTAAAGGGTTCTGTCGACTACAGGCGATATCTGCCTGTGAGCCGTAATACCGTATTTGCCTACAGGGGTTTTATGGGGATTGCCTATCCCTACGGTGAAACACGTCAGATACCTTTAAACCGCCGCTTTTTTGCCGGCGGCAGTAACGATATTCGCGGCTGGCCGCCGCTGCGGCTCGGACCCGGTAACCTTGATCAGTCACAGGTTCCGATTAATGGCGGAGATATCAAATTATCCGGGCATATGGAAGTACGGCAGATGTTGCTGCGGAGTTTTCTGTCAACAAACTGGGGATTGGCCATTTTTTCAGATTTTGGCAATATCTGGTACGGACCCAGATCCGATTTCAGTGAGGGTAAATTCAGATTTGACCAGTTTTTCAACGAAATTGCAGTAGGCGGTGGTCTTGGGCTCCGCCTCGACTGGGAATTCGTTATTTTCCGCATTGACCTGGCATACCGCATTCACGATCTTCAGGATGGATGGTTTCAGGCCGGTTTCAATGATTACTTTATTCACTTTGGCCTCGGACATACCTTCTGACCACATAATATTCAATCATGTTCAACTCAAAAAAGCTGGAACGGATCAAAGCGCAGGCCCGTCTGATTTTCAAGGCTTCATTTCTTGAAAATCTGTCGGCAGCTGAACGGTATGAATTTCTTCAGTTATGCCACAGCAGATCGTACAAAGCCGATGAGTACATCTACTATCAGGGCGACCCCGGCACAGGTATGTACCTGATTGAGGCAGGCGAAGTCGAATTAAAGGTTGATGGCGAAGGCGATATTCCACCCGAGATTTTTTTACTTTCGGCACCTGAAGCATTCGGAATGCTGTCATTAAGCCATGAAATGAGACGACTTTCCACAGCGCGATGTGTAACCGAAACAAAGCTGCTCGGATTTTTTCGCCCGGACCTGGAACGCCTGCAGGACAGGCACCCCAAAATTGCCATCAAACTTCATGAGATGCTGAACATATTGCTGGCCCGACAACTTCAGGCAACCATTCAGAACCTTGAGAAAGTGACAGGCAAAACGTTCGCCTACAGCCTCATACTTGAAGAATTCTACAGGAAGTCGGGCCATCAAAACGAGGAAAATTTGTCCTGATGCATATTAAAAAGGGACAGGAAATTACCGTTTCGATAACTGACGCTGCCTACGAAGGCAAGGGGCTTGGAAGGATTGGTGAGCAGGTCGTATTCATTAAAAATAGCGCTCCCGGAGACGTTGTTGAAGCCCGCGTTATAAAACGGAAAAAAAAATTCCTTGAAGGCAAGCTGCTGCGGGTAATCCAGGCCGGAGATGTGCGAACAGAACCCGTTTGCAGCCATGCCGGCATCTGTGGCGGCTGCACCTGGCAGCACGTTACCTATCAAGAGCAGCTCCGCTTCAAACATAAACATGTAAAAGACCATATTCACAGGATCGGGGGCCTTACAGATGTTGACGTACTGCCTGCACTCAGATCGGATGAGCAGTTGTACTACCGCAACAAAATGGAGTATACCTTCGGCGACCGCCGCTGGCTTACCGATGAGGAAATCGCCTCGGGTGAACCGGTTCCCGATAAGGATATTGCGGCCGGCATGCACATACCCGGGCGTTATGACAGGATTCTGAATCTGGATGAGTGCCATCTTCAGATTCCCATATCATGGCAAATCATGGATTTTGTGAGGCAGTATGCCATCAGAAATGATATTCCCCCCTATAACGTCGTCAAACACGAGGGGTTTTTCAGGAATGTGATGATCCGCAATGCCATATATTCGGGCGATCTGCTGGTAAATATCGTTACCTACGAAGACTCACCAGATATTATGAGCGATCTGACCTCTGCCCTGCTGGCCAACTTCCCGGAAATCACCTCTGTGGTGAACAATGTTAACGACACCTGGTCGCCTGCTTCCGAGGGGCGTTATGAAAACATACTGCATGGCCCGGGCTATATAACAGAAACGATCGGGGGCTACAGGTTCAACATTTCATCGAACACTTTCTTTCAGACCAACACCAGGCAGGCCGAAAAACTGTATCAGGTAGCCCTGGATTATGCCGGCCTCACAGGCGGTGAACTGGTCTATGATCTCTATTGCGGTGTGGGTTCGCTCACCCTTTTTGTAAGCGGTCAATGTAAAACGGCCGTTGGTATAGAAATCAATCGTGAATCGGTACTCAAGGCGAGGGAAAACGCATCTGAAAACGGGGTTTCAAACTGCCGCTTTGAAACGGGTGATATGAAAGATTCTTTTACAACTGAGCTGTTTGACAAATACGGCAAACCCGATGTGATCATAACCGATCCACCAAGGGCCGGAATGCATCCTGATGTAATTGCAACCATGCTCGAAACAGAAGCAAAAACAATTGTATATGTGAGCTGTAACAGTGCAACGCAGGCCCGCGACCTGGCCTTGCTGAGCGAAAAATACCGGGTTGATGCCGTTCAGCCCGTTGATATGTTTCCGCAGACCTATCATATAGAATCGGTAGCGAAACTAACTTTACATAAATCCGGTTGATTCCGGCATGAAAAAGATACTTGTAATTGGTGCCGGCATCGGCGGGCTGTCGGCCGCCGCCCTGCTTGCCGCAAAAGGACACAGCGTTACAGTTATTGAACGCAATGCCCGGGCAGGTGGCAAAATGAATGAATTTCGCCGTGACGGATTCCGGTTTGATACCGGTCCCAGCCTTATGACCATGCCTTTCGTTCTTGAAGACCTATTCGGCACTTGCGGGAAAAAACTGTCTGATTATGTTAATCTGATCCCGCTCGACCAGATCTGCCGATATCACTATGCCGATGGAACCATCTTCAACTGTTACGCAGACCGGGAGAAAACGCTGCAGGAAATCAGGCGTATTGCCCCGGAAGATTCCGATGCCTACATCGATTTTCTCGGGTATTGTGAAAAAATCTATGAACGAACCACCGGTTCGTTTCTTGAAAATCCGCTGTACAGTTTCTCCGATTTCAGGAATCTTAATTTTGCTGACCTTCTGAAAATTGACGCGCTAACCACCGTAAGCAAACGGGTTGACCGGGTATTCCGGAGCGATTATATGAGGATGTTTTTCAAACGCTTTACAACCTATAACGGCTCCAGTCCCTTTCTTGCCCCGGCAACGCTCAATGTAATTCCACATGTAGAGTTGACCCTTGGCGGGTACTATCTGAATGGAGGCCTCTATTCACTGGCTGAAGCACTTGAACGGCTTGGTTCGGAACTCGGTGTTGAATTCCGCTACAATGAGTCAGTAAGGCAAATAACGGGAAAGGATCGTACAGTTCAGGGCGTAATCACCGGTACGGGCGAGGAAATCACCTGCGATGCCGTATTCTCAAACAGTGATGCTGCCGAGACGTACAGCCACCTGCTTACCGGCAACATGGCAGACAGGAGGATGCGGCGCAAGGTTGAGAAGGCCGAACCCTCCTGTTCCGGATTCGTTTTGCTGCTGGGTAGCGACCGGAAATTTGACAGCCTTGGTCATCACACCATCTTTTATTCCGGCGATTACAAGAAGGAATTCGACGACCTGTTTGTGCATATGAGGCCTTCGGAGGACCCAACGATCTACGTGGCCAACACATCGCACACCGAACCGGGCCACGCGCCGGCGGGTATGTCGAACCTGTTTGTGCTTGTGAATGCACCTTACCTTACGGCTGATTCCGATTGGGAATCGCAAAAAGACGGGTATGCCCTGCTTATCATCAAACAGCTTGAACAGCGCGGGCTCACGGGCCTTGGCGACTCACTACGGGTTCAATCGATTATCACACCTGCCGATTTCTATGAGAATTACCGGTCAAACCGCGGCAGTATCTACGGAACATCCTCAAATGATCGCTTGTCGGCTTTCCGCCGCCCGGCGAACAAGGCCAGAAGCATCAGGGGCCTTTATCTTACAGGCGGATCTACCCATCCGGGTGGGGGAATCCCTTTGACCGTACTTTCAGCCCGTCATGCCGTAACACTGTTTCAGAGAGATAACTGAACGGGTTCTGTCAGACGTTTTTCCGGGTAATAGTTTCGTTTTTTGTCCGGCCGCCAAGGTTGATTACTTCCATGTTGGATATCCGCCCCTGGTCCAGGTCAAATCGTACGATTGTACGGATCATGTGAAAACCCTGCTTACCGGCCGCACCAGGATTTATGTAGAGCAAATTGTTGTTTTTCTTATCTCTGGCAATTTTTAGCAGGTGGGTATGTCCGCAGATCATAACATCGGGCGGATTATCCTCAAGTTCCTGTTTACAGGGCAGTGCATACCGGCCCGGGTTGCCGCCGATGTGTGTAATGAAGATATCTACCCCTTCGAGTTCAAACCGAAGCGATTGAGGGAATTCAGACCGGATGTCGCTTCCATCGATATTCCCGTAAACACCCCGCACGGTAGCGATCTTCTGAAGTTGCTCTACAATTTTGTAAGTTCCGAAGTCGCCGGCATGCCAGATTTCATCACAATTTTCAAAATACGTTTTAACCCTGGGATCCAAATAACCGTGCGTATCGGAGATCAGTCCAATTTTTTTCATTTATTTTAGTTGGTCAAATATTACAGGAGAGAATGTATTTTGGTTACAGGTCAAATCAAAATTTTTATTGCCGTACAGATGAAATATAAAACGAATTTAATACACCTTTACTTGTGAAAGAACACGAAATAAGCATAATTATTCTCACCTGGAATGCGCTGCATCATTTAAAAAAATTTCTGCCTTCTGTCGATAAATTTACACCCGGGTACGCCGAAATTATTATTGCTGATAACGCATCTACCGATGGTACCGCTGAATATGTGCATGAGAGTTATCCGCGGTTCCGGCACCTGCTTTTAGACGAGAATTACGGGTACTGTAAAGGCAACAATCTGGCTGCGGAACAGGCTTTGGGTAAATACATTTTGATCCTGAACAACGATGTTGAAGTGAGTGAGGGCTGGCTGGATCCAGTAATGAAGCTGATCAGAAGTGATGATAATATTGCCGTGGTTCAGCCCAAATTGCGTTCAGTTGAACAACCCGATCACTTCGAGTATGGAGGAGCGGCCGGTGGCCTGGTCGATATATTCGGGTATCCTTTCTGCCGGGGCCGGGTTTTCGATTCCCTGGAAAAAGATACAGGCCAGTACGATGAGGAGGCCGAAATTTTCTGGGCGAGTGGAGCGGCGTTCGCTGTGAACAGACAACTTTTTATCGATTACGGAGGTTTTGAAGAACAGTTCGAATTCCATATGGAGGAGATTGATCTGTGCTGGCGGTTCCTGAACACCGGGTACAGTATCAGGTACTGCCCCGAAAGCACTGTGTATCATCTTGGGGGTGGATCACTGCCAACGGGGTCGTACCGCAAGGTCTATTTTAACTACCGGAACAATCTTGCCATGATGTACCGGAATATGACGGCAGAATCGCTGCTTACCAGGCTGCCTGTAAGGATTATGCTGGACTATGTATCGGCTGTGAGGTCACTCTTTTTAGGTGAATTCACTGTTTTCAAAGCTATATTCCATTCCCATTTTTCATTTATCGGCTGGCTGCCTGAACTCAGACGTCAAAGGAAACAATTGAAGAAGCAAAGAACAATTAAAGCAGATCCGGAAGTGCTGTGGAAAGGATCGGTAGTCTGGAAGTACTTTGTGCAGGGCAAAAAGAAATATTCTGAATTTTAAGCAGGAATTAATACTCTGAAATTTAGCCGGATTAGCCTGAGAGTATTAACCGGGATCAGGGCTTATTCAGAAATTAAAACACTGTTGATTTTATTTCGTAATCGGCCTGTGTGCACTATCTGGATACAAATCTGACTTGCCAGCTGCCTGATTCTATAGTTTCCTGTCCCTGCCTCAGCACCCACGTCCCTTCCATGTTTCGTCCTTTGAGTGTGCCGTTAAATGAAGTGATCAACCCGGCACTGGTAAAACTGAACCGTATGAAGAATTCATCAAGGTTTCCGTTTTCGATGGCATGAACCCTGTCAGCTTCAGGCAGGGAAACGGTACCGAATAACGAGCGATCATCCTGTGTGAGGGTTACAACCAGTTGGGTATCGTTCATAGAGACCTGCGAATACCCGTTAATAGTTCCTTCCCACACACCGGAAAGCCCACTCCCGGGCCTGTTAGGATCATCACATGAGAGCGCAGTGATAACAATAAACACAATAACAGCCGGTTGAATATATCTAACCTTCATAATTCTTTTTAATAAGTAAACGGACCATTGTGCACCTGTTGTATAACCGCTTCCCTGTTGTGTCTCTGTGAATCAGGGTAATAATGGCCTGCCAGGCTAATTTCCCTGTAACCTGTTGTCTGCCAGAGACTCTTCATCAACGGCAGCCGTATTTTTAAAATTGCCTTTTTCACGATATACAATGTAATCGTACAGAATGATCGAAATCACACAGCAATACACAAAAATAACAAGCGGGACCGATTCTTCATAGGGATACTGACTGTAGGCATGGTAGCTGAGGGGCAGGAATACCGACCAGACAACCGGGTACTGAAGTCCGGTGAAGACCGAAAAGGCTATGATGGTTGTTATATACCAGGGATGTACCGTTGTTGAGAAAAAGAGATGCGCGGTTAAAATGAGTACAATCGCAATCGCGAAACCTGACCGATGGATGTAATTGAGGTATACGCTGAGAGCGATAATGGAAACCGTACCGGCAATGGCCATGGCAGGTCCCAGGCTTGCTATAATGTTGTACCCTTTCACCCAGTATCCGATTTCACGGATAACAAAGTAGAGCCCCGCGTTGAATTCAAACGTCCTGAAATACAGAGCCAGGCTGTCGGAAAAGTTTGACAGAACAGAATCACTCAGAAATGGGATGAAGAGAGCTGCAACGATCACCCCGGTTACCAGGGTCCATTTTAGACCGTCTCTGAAACCAAGCCTGAAAAAAATCCATGGGATGAGTATTAGAGGTACAAGCTTTACCTGAACGGCAAGCGCAAAGGTTAACGCTGCCGTATAGATACGGCCCGAGCGGAAAAGCCAGAACGTGAATATGAGGAAGCAGATCATCAGGGCTTCGAAATGCAGATTGCCCGTTAATTCGAGTACTACAATCGGGTTGAGAGCATACCATATCATGTTGCGCCCGTCGAGGCCATAGCTGATGATTATTTTGCGCATGAGAATCAGTGTGGCGGCTTCCGCCGACAGAATAAAGAGACGGATAACCACAATATTCCAGAAGATGCTTTCCCCGGCAATGAACCATGATGCGGCATATACTCCCTGGCATACGGCGGGATATATACTGTAATACTCCGGTGAATTCATATTCGAGGCAAGGAGCGTAGCTACAGCTGGAAGTTGAATCCCGGAATCAATGATCTGTGCAGGGGTATAGGCAAACGGGTTAATGCCGTAACCTGTCAGCATCCCATCCCAGATAAAGCGGTAATAATCTTCACTCAGCGCCGGAACAGCGAACAGAACTATCATCCTCAGCATCATACCGGTTGCGATCCAGACCGCAGGGCTGGTATCAGGGTCGCTCCTGTAATACAGTGCGGCCATGAGTACGAACATCAGAGTGAATGCACCGGTTAGCAGCACAAATTGCTCACGCTGTATACCGTAAGCCATGAATGCCAGCAACAGGGCATACAGCGCTGAAAATCCTGTTACAAAGCGGTTCATATCCCTGCTGACTTCAGGCTGGCCTCATAAATTGTTTTCGAAAACAGAATAGCATACCCGGCAAACAGAAGTATATGAAACGGCAGCAGGCCGAAATCATTGACCAGGAATGCAGAAATAATTCCAAACAGGAAAAAGACCATAAGGGCGCCTTCTATAATTGTTGACATTCCCAGCTCTTTGACCATATATACGTTCGACTTCCAGGATGTATCCGCCTGAATATTATTGAACTTCGGGGTGCGGATGAAGGGTGATTTGCGTCCGGCATAGCCACTGATTACGGCCATGGAGTTGTGGAAGCCCAATCCCATTGATACGGCAAGGAAAAGCGGAAACTGTGTGAGCATAGCTTTCCATCGTTTTGCCGTGTCAGGCTGACCGGCAATCATGGAGGTTTCATAAAAATAGATCCACAGCAGCAATCCGATAATAAAAACGGATACCAGTTTAAAGAAAAGCGGATCGATATATCCGAGGTATTTCAGCCAAAGGAGCGGCACACTTACTATACCAACCAGGAAAATCCATATAAAAACACTGCTGCCCAGCAGATGGGAAACTGCATGCATCTTCCTGGCAAACGGTATTTTGGAACGGATCACCCCCACCAGGTTTTTCCGTGCAGTTTCAGCTGCTCCTTTGGTCCAGCGGTACTGCTGGGTTTTAAGCGCGGATACGGCAACAGGCAGTTCCGCCGGTGTGATTACCCCGCCCAGGTACCGGAATTCCCAGCCTTTAAGCTGCGCCCTGTAACTGATGTCAAGGTCTTCGGTAAGCGTATCGTGGTGCCAGCCGCCGGCATCCAGAATACATGATTTGCGCCATACTCCAGCGGTTCCGTTGAAATTGATGAAGTAACCCGACTGGTTTCTCCCCTGCTGTTCAATGGTAAAGTGGGCATCGAGGGCAAGGGCCTGCAGTTTGGTGAGAATTGAAAAATCCCTGTTGATGTGGCCCCAGCGGGTTTGCACCATACCTGTGCCGGGTTTATCGAACCCGGGAATTGTTCTGAGCAGGAAGTCGGCCGGCGGCAGGAAGTCGGCGTCGAAGATTGCGATAAACTCCCCTTCCGCCCTTTCCAGCCCATACTGCAACGCCCCTGCCTTGAAACCTGTCCGGTCGTTCCGCTGTATATGCCGGATGTTGATTCCGTCAGCATTCAGTTTACGGCACATCGATGCGATAATCCGGCTGGTATCGTCGTTCGAGTCGTCGAGCACCTGTATTTCAAGTTTACCGGCCGGCCAGTCGAGTTGCGCAACCGAACGAATAAGCCGCTCAACCACATATTTTTCATTATATACGGGGAGCTGAACAGTCACAAAAGGGAACGTCCCGGTTTTTTTGTATGGAGTTGTTAAAGAGCCGTTTTTAACAGATTTCCGGTACGTGTATGCCAGGTTAATCTGCATGAAGGTGAACAGCAGGATCATCACCAGGCCGGTCACGTACACCATCATCATTATGGCAGCCAGAATACTCATTTTCTGCTGTATTTGAAGATGGTATAAATAATTTTGTACCCGGCCTTTACGGTACCGCTCACCGTTCCGGCAATCTTGGAAACACCGATCCGGTTTTTGTAGCTGACCGGTATTTCCCTGAATGGAACAGCCATCCTGGCAGCTTTGATCTGCATTTCAACGGTCCAGCCAAAATTGGTATCGGTCATGCCAAGCTGGTTGAGCGTTGAAAACCGGATAGCCCTGAACGGGCCCAGATCGGTGTAGTGAACACCATATATGACCCGCATCAGGCGTGTGGCAAGCCAGTTGCCGAAGATCTGCTGCGGCATCATCGATCCGGGTTCTCTTTTTTCGGGCACCCTCGCACCGATCACCATATCGGCTGTTCCATCACGCAGGGGCTGCAACAAATCGCTCATCTCGCCAGGTGAGTCGGAGTAGTCTGCATCCAGGAATACGACTATGGCCGGTTCGGGATGCAGGGTCGCGGCATACCCGATCCCTTTAAGGCAGGCCGAACCGTAGCCTTTCCTTGTCTCGGTTAAAACTGTAGCGCCGGACCTTGCCGCCACTTCGGCGGTATTGTCGTCTGAGCCGTTATTCACAACAATCACCTCAATAACCTCATCCTGCGGGATTTCGGCAATCACATGGCCGATCGATTGTTCCTCATTGAAAGCGGGTATGATTACGACCACATCCTTTTTGTTGTTGTCCATCAATCGAGGCCCAGATCCTTCCTGAGATATTCATCCTCAACCCGGTTCTGCTGCCAGTATGGCGTACGGACCTGGTCTGTTCTGACCGCACGGCTCAGGGTAGTACCCCGTGGGGTGGTCCTGCTCTCTTCCCATCCAACGATCTGATGGGGGAATGCGGCTTCATATATGATGGACAGTGTACGCCCTGTAGTGGCGTAATCCAGTTTATAGATCTGCAGTTGTTCGCCCTGGAAAAGATCGCCGGTATAATCATTCCTTGTTCCGGAAGCTTTAAGAACCTGCCAGTCCCGGTGGGCGGTACGTACATCGAACCCCGACGGGATGATCTCAAATTCGCCCTCTGGCAGCAGATCGGGCGACAGGCGCAGCCGTGTCCAGATTTCATCTTCAAGCATCCTGTTTGGCAGGTACATGGCAACATCGCCGTCGTTTTCGAAATAGGAGTAACTGCGAACCCTAAACCTGTTGTTCATAAAGTTGAGCTGCGAAAAGGTCTGACCGCACCACTCCTGAACCGATGAGGTTGACTTTAGGCTGCGCGGCCAGTTGTGCACAGGTATGGGCGTAAACACCGAACTCATCATGGAGTAATCGTAGATGCCCGTCACAAATTTCTTCACGGTATTCAGTTTAAGCACTGATACATATTCGCGGCCATTGGCCGGTGTTTCAAGCTTCACCTGTTTTCCGGTAAGAAAATCCTCCGTTACATAGATGAGCACCGCATCGCCGCTCCGTTCTTCACCGTAATGGTTTTGGGCAAGATCGTACCGGGTTATTTCGGCCACGCCGGTATACCAGTAATCTGAGAATGCCTCGTGATCTTCTACCTGCGGTGGTATCTGGGCCACGGCAGGTGCCAATAATAAAAAGGTTAATGTTATGACAGACAATGATTTATACATGGGTTTAAAAATTTACTTTAACTTTATCTTCACTCAGGTCGAATGCTGCCGGTTCGTTGAAACGCCCTTCTTCCGGGCCGTTTTCCAGTCTAAGTACTCCCCGCGGACAAACGGATGCGCAGATGCCGCATCCCACGCAGGAAGAACGGATAATGTTCTGGCCTCTCTGCGCGTACCACCGCACGTCGATACCCATCTCGCAGTAGGTTGAGCAGTTGCCGCAGCTGATGCACTGCCCGCCGTTCGTGGTAATCCTGAACCGGGATTTAAAGCGCTGAACCAGCCCGATATAGGCTGCCAGCGGACAGCCGAACCGGCACCATACCCTGCTGCCCATCCAGGGATAGAAGCCTACCCCGATAACGCCGGCAAAGGCCGCCCCGATGAAAAATCCGTACCACTGCTGCAGCTGCTGGGTTAGTCCGCCAAGCAGCTGATAATTTGAAAAGTAGTTGACCAGTGTTGCCGCTGTCATCACAACAACCAGTACCAGCACGCCATGAACAATCCAGCGTTCGGCTTTCCACGCCTTGAGCGTTTTGTCGGACAGATGCCTGAAGGGATCGCCAAGGGTTTCTGCCAGCCCGCCGCAACCGCAAACCCAGGAACAGTACCAGCGTTTTCCGTAGAAATAGGTAAGCACCGGAACCCCCACCAGTGATAATCCTATTCCGGAGATGAGCATGAACATACCGAGTGACCCGCTCTGAAGAAACTGATCGATCTGCCATCCATAGAAGAAATCGTAATTCAGCGGCCACAGGTCCTTGAAATCGTAGTAAGGCTGATTCAGTGCAACCAGTATTTCAGGCAGCAGAAAGGCGAAACCCAGCTGGAAAAACATTACCGAACCGGTCCTCACCAGATGATAATTGCTGTGCCGGTAGCGGATGAACATCCGCACCCCCATCACCAGAATGGCCAGTGTGTACAACACACCATAGAGGAACCACTGACTTGCCGGATTTCCGCTCAGTGCCCTGCTCAGGGGATCAACCAGGATGATCCAGTTTACGATATACTCGGGGTACCAGTAAATGAAAACATAGAATGCGACGAGCATCAAACCGAGGGTGATGCCAATCCAGCCCCGGTTGCTTACCGAACGGTGGTAGACCCCGTCGTTATCGATTCCCGGCCTGCGAAGCCAGTAACCGGGCAAAATGAACATCAATGCCGCGATACAACCGGCGATGATTGTCTGATACAGGAACAGTAATTCATTACCGGGCAGAAACCCGGTCACCGATTTTTTCATGATATTCATGCGGTAAACACCCTGGGTGTAGCTCCACATCTTCTCATTGTTTGACAGCCCCTCATCCGCTTTCTCAAAAATCCGGGTCAGGTCGGCTATTAGCGTGCGTCTCGATTCATAGGTCTGCCCGGTAATATCGCCGGTCAGCGGCAGAATGGCTTCAAGGTGATGATCCTCCGTTACGGCTTCTCTGATAACCTCCTCAGTAATGTTGAACTGCGAATAGGAAACCACAAAAATGAAAATGAATACGGAAACCATGAAAAACAGGATCCCGGCAAAACGAATGGTTTTCAGTATGCTCACTTTATTCATATCCGGTCAGGCTTTCTGCATGTTCAGGAACTGGAATACACCGTACAGTCCGCGTTTCTTTTTCAGCTTTACCGGGTTGCCGGTGTTGGCCTCATTCCAGGCAGCGATGATCGCATTTTCATGCATGCTGAACAGTTCCGGATCAAAAACAGCCTCGCCGAGGTGTTCAAGCGCCGATGTAACGGATTCATTGTCCCGGATCCATTTCTCACAAACAGCCTGCCGCAGCCGCATTCCGAGTACGTTGAACCCGGTTACACCCTTGTCGCCCGTACGGTAAACCACCCTGAAGAGTACCCTTTTTTGAGGATGCTGCCAGACGAAGGACCCGTAACCCTCCGGCAATACCGGAGGAACCTGCCCGTAGGTCTGGTATTCGACATTGAAAAATTTCGCGGAATTGTACCAGATGCCACGATCATACTTTTTTCGATCACCAAGCAGGATGCGCGCCAGCGCTTCACCCTGCATCCGCCCGGTATACCAAAGCTGTTCAACGGGCATCTGCCCTTCGGGTACCTCGGTGAACTCGGCGCAATCACCGGCTGCATACACATCGGGGGTTCCGGTTTCAAAATACCGGTTCACCTGTATGCCGCGACCGGTTTCCAGTCCGGATGCTTTGGCAAGGTCACAATTCGGGCTGACACCGGCTGTAAGTGCCACGAACTGGCAATCGATTACATCACCAGTGCTTGTAACCACGGCTGAAGCCCGGCCATCGTTGCCACTTCTGATTTCCTTTAGTTCCGTATCAAGCCTCAAATCTATATGGTGATCACGAATTTCCGCGTTGATCAACGCAGATTCCTCTTCTGGAAGAACAATATTCCAGTATCCTGATTCCCTGACCAGCATCGTCACCTCAATGCCGCGTGAGTGGAGCATTTCTGCGACCTCAATTCCGATCAGCCCGCCTCCGACAATCACTCCTTTTTTGATGCCGGCTGTGTTTTGTTCCATCAACTCAAGATCCTGCTTGCTGTAGAGGCCCTGCACACCGTCAAGATCCTGCCCCGGCCAGCCGAATTTGTTCGGCTTCGAGCCGGTTACAATGATCAGCTTGTCCCAGTTCAGCACTTTTCCGCTTCGCAGATGAACCGATTTTGAGTCGCTGTCAATCCGGTCAGCATGGTCAAAAACCAGGTCGATCTTGTTCTTTTCCCAGAAAAAATCCTCGTAGGGTTTAGTGTGCTCAAATTTCATATGCCCCATGTAGATATACATCAGGGCAGTCCTGGAAAAAAAGTGCTCGGATTCGCTTGATACAACAGTGATTTTATGGGATGACCCCTTGCGCAAAAAACGGGCTGCCGTTATTCCTGTAACTCCATTTCCAATAATAACTATATGCATACGGCTGTTCAAAGATAACTGTCCGGGCAGGGTTGTACGGACAGATGATGTTGGTTATTGCTGCCGGTTATCGTGTAGAATTTCATCAATAACAGGTGCCGGCACTCACTAATCGTTCCAATATAACGCCTGTTCCGAATAAAAGAGACGGCATAGTTGCAATCAGGCAGATTATCGGTCCGGGTTTTGGCATGAAACGATGGAATTCAGGGTTTCCGGGAAAAAGGCCGGTTGTCTGTTTCAACTTAAAACGTACCGGTATAACTTAACAAGCAACTATCACAGAACCATCACGATCCTGTTTATTTACAAAACTATGTTTGATGCCGGCAGTATTATTGCTCCCACCCTGCTCATAGATGAAACTATTTGCCGGTCCAATATTGAACGTATGCAGGCAAAAGCGGACAGATTCGGTGTTCAGCTCATCCCGCATTTCAAAACCCATCAGTCGGCGGAGGTTGGCCAGTGGTTCCGCGATTCGGGTACGAATGCGATTACAGTATCCTCATTGAGTATGGCCTCTTTTTTTGCCGAAAATGGGTGGGATGATATTACCGTGGCCTTTCCTGCGAATATCCGGGAGTCTGATACCATCAATGCCCTTGCGGGAAAAATCCGCCTGCGCATATTTATTCTGTCGGCCGAAACAACGGCGCACCTTGCAAGCGTTCTTACAAATCCGGTTGAGTATTACATCGAGATCGACACCGGCTACCAGAGAACCGGTGTTCCCCATGATGATCATGCGCTGATAGCGTCGGTGATCAGTTCAGCGTCACGGTCAGGTAATCTGAAATTTGCCGGATTCTATACCCACGATGGCAACACCTATGATGTAACCGGCCGCGAAGCGATAATGCGAATCCACAACGGAACCCGTACCAAACTGGCAGCACTTCGCAACAGGTACGCATCAGAATACCCGGGCGTGCGTATTTCGCTCGGTGATACACCGGGATGTTCGGTTGCGGATGATCTGTCCGGTCTCGACGAAATCCGTCCGGGCAATTATGTGTACTATGATGTAACCCAGACCGTAATCGGTTCCTGCCAGTACAACCAGATCGGTGTGGCACTGGCGGCCCCGGTTGTGGCCCGGCATGAAAACAGGCTTGAACTTGTGATTTATGGCGGCGGTGTTCATCTGTCAAAGGATTCAGTATCCATAAACGGAAAAACCATCTACGGGCTGCCTGTCGATGTCAGAAATGGCCGGTGGTCGGAACCGCTCGACGGTTGCCATATCAGAAAACTGTCGCAGGAACACGGAATCCTGAAAGTAACCCGCGAGGTTTTCGATCGCTATGCCGTGGGCGATATCATCGGCATCCTGCCGGTCCACTCCTGCATGACCATGGACCTGATGCGGTTTAACGGCAAAATTATGATTGTAACCTAATATCCTCCCAATCACAACGAATATCGCCAGGTCGCTACGTCTCATGAATCGCATATCAAAAAGTCGCGCTACTACCCCAATCAAAATTCAATTTACCGATTCATAAGACGTACCGATTCCCCGACGTAGCGATGTTCAAACCAGATCGCATATCGCCAGGTCGGGTACTATGCCTATTAACCACCTTCCAACAATTCTCATTATATTTGCCGGATGAACACGAAAATACATTCAAAGCCGGATTTCAGTATTACCTTTCCTGTAGACCAGGTCGGGATTGAAGACCGGGTTGCGCGTTTTAATACGCGCAGTATCAAGAAAGACAGCAAGAAATTTGCACTCAAACTGGCCCTGAGCATGGTCGATCTTACCACCCTCGAAGGCATGGATTCGCCCGGCAAGGTGCGCCAGCTTTGCTACAAGGCTATGCACCCGCATGAATCGCTGGCCGATATCCCATCGGTGGCGGCCGTTTGTGTGTACCCCAGCTTCGTGGCCGTTGCCAAAGAGGCGCTTCGCGGGTCCGGCGTTAAAGTAGCCAGTGTGGCAACCGCGTTTCCGAGTGGTCATGCAACCCTGAAGGCTAAAATTGACGAGGTAACATACGTAGTGAATGAAGGCGCCGACGAGATCGATATGGTGATTTCGAGGGGCGCGTTTTTCCGGGGGGATTACAACTTTGTTTTTGATGAAATTGCGGCAATAAAAGAGGCCTGCGGTTCGGCACACCTCAAAGTGATTCTCGAAACCGGCGAACTTCAGACGCTCGACAATGTGCGGAAGGCCAGTGACATTGCCATGTACGCGGGCGCTGATTTCATCAAAACATCAACCGGAAAAATTGTACCCGCTGCCACACAGCCTGTAACACAGGTGATGCTCGAGGCCATCAGGGATTTCTACTTTAAAACCGGCATCATGATCGGAATGAAACCCGCCGGAGGCATCCGGGAAGCAAAAAAAGCGCTCAATTACCTGGTGATGGTGAAAGAAACCCTCGGTTCAGACTGGCTTAACCCCGACATGTTCCGATTCGGCGCAAGTACTCTCGCAAACGACCTGCTCATGCAGATTGTGAAGATGGAAACAGGCAACTACCAATCGGCAGATTATTTTTCAAACGACTGACCTATGATTACAGACAAGGATATTCAAAAAAAACAGCGCCTCGATTTTACTTCGGCCTGGACGTATGACCCTGCACCCGAAAGCAGCGACCATGTAACGATCAGCGATAAATACGACCTGTTCATCGGTGGAAAATTCGTTGAACCAGTTTCGGGTACCTATTTTGCAACGGTGAGCCCGTCGACCGAAAAGAAACTTGCTGATGTTGCCGAGGCCGGAGAAAAAGATGTAGACAATGCGGTTAAAGCCGCCAGGACCGCATACGATACATACTGGAAGAAAATGTCGGGTCGCGACCGCGGCAAATACATCTACCGGATCGCCCGGATGATTCAGGAGCGGGCCCGTGAGTTCGCGGTAATCGAGTCGATGGACGGCGGCAAACCAATCCGTGAATCGCGTGATGTGGATGTACCCCTGGCGGCCGCTCATTACTTCTATTACGCCGGCTGGGCCGATAAACTCGACTATGCGTTCCCGGGCCGCAAAACACAGCCCAGGGGCGTAGCGGGTCAGATCATACCGTGGAACTTCCCGCTGCTGATGGCAGCCTGGAAAATTGCCCCGGCGCTGGCTACCGGCAATACCGTGGTGCTTAAACCCGCAGAAACCACCCCGCTTACATCCCTCAAACTTGCCGAGCTCATCCGCGATGCCGACCTGCCCCCGGGAGTCGTCAATATCATCACCGGAGCAGGCCAGACCGGCTCTGCTATTGTGAATCACCCCGGTGTGGACAAGATCGCCTTTACCGGATCCACCCAGGTGGGCAAGCTCATCCAGAAATCGCTGGCAGGTACCGGAAAACCGTATACCCTCGAGCTTGGCGGTAAAGCCGCCAATATCGTATTTGAAGATGCAGCCCTCGATCAGGCTGTGGAAGGCATTGTAAACGGTATTTTCTTCAACCAGGGCCATGTGTGCTGTGCCGGATCGAGGTTATTCGTACAGGAAGGCATTGCCGACGCGCTCATCGGCAAGTTGAAAGACCGCATGGAAACCCTCATCGTCGGCGATCCGCTGGATAAAAACACCGACATCGGTGCCATCAACTCCAGGGCGCAGCTCGATACCATAAATGGATATATCGAAACCGGCCTCAACGAAGGTGCCGATATCTACCAGTGCAAATGTGATCTGCCATCGTCGGGCTACTGGGTTAAACCCACGCTGCTCACCGGTGTATCCCAGTCGCACCGGGTGGTTCAGGAAGAGATTTTCGGCCCGGTTCTAACCATACAGACGTTCAGGACCCCGGCCGAGGTGATTGAAAAGGCAAACAACACCCCGTACGGACTTTCAGGTGGTATATGGACGGATAAAGGCGCCAAGATTTTCAAAATCAGTACCAAAATCCGTTCCGGAGTGGTCTGGGCCAATACCTTCAACAAATTTGATCCGACATCCCCGTTCGGTGGCTACAAAGAGAGCGGCATGGGCCGTGAAGGCGGGCTGCATGGACTTTTACCTTATGTGGAGTTAATCTGATGGCAGACAGAATAGACGTACAGAAAACGTACAAAATTTATATCGGCGGGGAATTCGTCAGGACCGAATCAGGTCGTTATTACCCCGTTACGGAACCGAAAAGCGGAAAACTCATCGCCAACCTGTGCCTGTCGTCGCGCAAGGATTTCAGGAATGCGGTAGTTGCGGCCCGTAAGGCTCAACCGGGCTGGGCCGGCAGGTCGGCCTATAACCGCAGTCAGATTCTCTACCGGATTGCAGAGATGATGGAAGGACGCCGTGATCAGTTTGTAGCCGAACTGAAACGAAGTGGCTACAGTGCGGCGAAAGCATCAAAAGAAATTGACACATCCATCGACCGTATGGTCTATTTCGCGGGGTGGTGCGATAAATACCAGCAGATTTACAGTACAGTAAATCCGGTGGCAGGCTCCTATTTCAATTTCAGTGTGCCTGAACCGACGGGCGTAATTTCGGTCGTAGCCCCCGAGGATCAGCCCCTGGCAGGGCTAGTTTCAGTAGTTGCCCCGGTCATTGCCGGTGGCAATACCTGTGTTGTGCTCTGCTCCGAAAAATCACCCTTAACGGCCGTCACCTTTTCTGAGGTGCTTCACTCATCGGATGTGCCTGGCGGGGTAATCAACCTGCTTACTGGCCAGGAAACGGAACTTGTTGAGCATTTTTCGTCGCACATGGATGTGAATGCCGTAATTTATGCCCGGTCGCATAAAGATAATTTAAAAAGGATACAGGAAAATGCGTCGCTTAACGTTAAACGGGTTGTTGTCCGGAATGAAAAAGACTGGACCGATGCAAAACATGAGAATCCATATACCATTCTTGACACACTTGAGATCAAAACAACCTGGCACCCCATTGGTGTCTGACAGGAATAGACCTGAAAAAATGACCCATTTTCTCACATCAATTTTCGTAATTATCGTACTGGTATCCGGGTGTGCCACTACGGCCGATGTACGTGAACGAGAAGAGCCTGCCGAGGCCGAGGCCGAAGTCGAAACCGTACTTGACCTCTCCACCACCGACGCACTCGATCTGGACAGCTACAGGTCGAGGCTCGACGATCAGTTCAGTTATATAGAGAATGAGATACCGGATGTGTTCAGGACCAGCGAAAATGACCTGGACCGGATAAAAGGTAACCATGGATTCCGTATCCAGCTTGTTTCTACAAACGACAAACAGCTTGCCGATTCCCTTGCACTGTCCTTCGATATGTGGGCCGATACGGCTGATGTGGCCCAGCGGCCGGTCAGCTATATTCAGTTCCGGCAGCCCGCTTACCGGGTCCACGTCGGCGACTTTATGAGCCGAAGGGTTGCCATTGAGTACCTGGGTGTAATCCGCCGCTTTTTCCCGGGTTCGTGGATTGTTCACGATACGATCAATACCGAAAGCGTAATTCAGTAGACTGGGTGCGGAAAGGGTTAATGAACCGTTGAATGGTAATCAGCAGCCGTTGAACGATTCTCTGCACCCGTTGAGTGACAATCTGCACTCTGTACCGGACGTTTCAGTTACCTATACGTTGAACCTGAAGAGCATCACATCACCATCGGCAACCACATAATCGCGTCCTTCTGATTTCATCTTGCCGGCTTCTTTGGCTGCATGCTCCGAGCCATAGGTAATATAATCGGCGTATTTAATGGTTTCGGCCCGGATGAACCCCTTTTCGAAATCGGAGTGAATTACCCCGGCAGCCTGCGGGGCTTTGGTACCTTTTTTAATCGTCCAGGCCCTCACCTCTTTCTCACCTGCCGTAAAATAATTGATCAGGCCGAGTTCCCTGTTGGCCGCCCGGATAAGCCGGTCGAGCCCGGCACTGGTAAGGCCGAGTTCATCAAGAAAGGCCTTCTTTTCCCCGCTGTCAAGTTCGGCTATTTCAGCTTCGATTTTGGCACATACCACAACAACTTCCGAATTCTGACCTGCGGCTAGTTCACGCACTTTTTCTACAAGGGGATTTTGCCTGCCGTCGCTTGCAAGGTCGGTTTCGTCCACATTGCAAACATAGAGCACCGGTTTTTCAGTAAGCAGGAACAGGTCACCGTATGTTTCCCTGTCGGCAGCTGTTATTTCAAAGGAGCGAACGGGAAGACCTTTCTCAATATGATCTTTCAGGCGTTTTACGATATCGACCTGACCTTTAACTGTTTTGTCGCCCTTGGCCTGTTTTTCGAGGCGGTCGATTTTTTTCTCGACGCTTTCCAGGTCTTTAAACAGCAGCTCGGCATCGATGATCTGGATGTCGCGAATGGGATCCACATTGCCCTCTACGTGAACAACATCATTGTTCTGAAAACATCTCACAACGTGAATGATGATATCCACTTCGCGGATGTGCGACAGGAAGGCATTGCCTTTGCCCTTCCCTTCCGATGCACCTTTAACAAGTCCGGCTATATCGACAAATTCTATGGTTGCAGGTGTAACCTTTTGGGGCTTATTTATTGTTGCAAGAATATCGAGCCGTTCATCCGGTACCGGAACAATGCCGATATTCGGGTCAATGGTACAAAAAGGGAAATTTGCAGCTTCGGCTCCGGCATTGCTAAGGGCATTAAAAAGGCTCGACTTGCCGACGTTGGGCAGGCCTACAATTCCACATCTCAGGCTCATTCAGTTACAGGCTAATAGAATTCGGGGTTGTCCAGGCAGGCCTGGCTGATGAATTTTTTTTCAGGCAGAAGTACGGCAGTAAGTATACCGTAACCCGGCAGATTTTTGAATACGCATCCGGTATCGATACCGATCATCCGGTGCCTGAGAATCGGTTCCGGCCTGGGTGTATGACCAAATACAACGGTTTTTTCCCAAACCGGATAATTGCTCTGTAAGTGATCCCTGCTCCACAGAAAATCATCAAAATTCGATGGATCAGCCAGTGCGTCTTTTATGGAAATATTCGGGTCAAGGCCGGCATGAACGAAAAAGTAATCATCGGTTTCATGGTACAGCCGCGTGGCATTGTAGAATTCCAGGTGGTCATCAAAGTACTCTTCCTTGCCAAGTTTCCCGTTATACGACTGCACGGTTACGTTGCCGCCATTCTGCATCCAGAGCGTCGTATGTCCGGATTCAAGGGCCTCGAGCATCATATGCTCATGATTGCCCCGGATGAAAATGCAGTCGTGGGTTTTTCTGAACTGCAGCAGGTAGTCGACCACGCCGCGTGAATCCGGACCGCGGTCGATATAGTCGCCGATAAAAATGTAGGTTCTGTCGTTGTATTCCTCGAGCTGTTCCAGCAGAGCAATCATTGAATAGGGGCAACCATGGATGTCGCCAATTGCTATATAGTTGTTAGTCGACAAGTTATTACTTTTTATTGCCTGTAGTGCTGTCAAGCAGACCGCGTCCTGTTTTTTTGAAACGGTCATCAGTTTTGAAATTATCAAGAATGGCATCAAGTATGCCGTTGACGAATCGCCCCGATTTTTCTGTCGAATACTTCTTTACAATTTCAATAGCTTCGTTGATGGTTACCTTGGCGGGAATATCCTCAAAGTAGAGAAACTCGCAGACGGCAATCCGGAGTACCATCCGGTCGATTACGGCCATTCGGTTCAGGTCCCAGTTGGCAGTGAGCTTCTGAATCTCCGTATCCAGGTCATGAACATGATTCAGTGTTCTCAGAAACAGTTTGTTGGCAAACTCCCTGGTCTGCACATCATTTTCAATGCCCGGGTTCAGTACCGAATTAATGATATGTTCAGCACTGTCGCCACTTAATTCCATGGCATAAAGAGCTTTGAGAACATGTTCACGCGCTACGCGTCTGTTGGCCATCTCGCTAATTAGTTATTTGTTCAGCCGGTAAAGATACAAAAAAGAATGCCGAATAATGAGGATGAAATTGTATTCAGCAGGCCATGTTCATATATTTGAGTCCGGCCGTAATTAAAATGTCTTATATATGATATGATTACGGCCTGCCCCGCGTTCTGAAGCAGGTTGCACCGTACAGAATGTGACCGGTACAGCGGGTGGTTAGCTCAGTTGGTTAGAGCGCCACGTTGACATCGTGGAGGTCGATGGTTCGAATCCATTACCACCCACATTTAGCCCCTTTAAATCATTGATTTTCTGGGGCTTTTGTTTTAATTAATAACTTGCCTGCTCAGCAATCGCCAAATGATCCATGTTACTTCCGGGCATGCTGACCCATTCAGTTCATAATGCAGTAGCCCGTATCCCCTCCTCATAGGAGGTTGCCCTGAAAAAACGGGATTCGAAATCGGAACTGTCGACGATATAGGGGTACTCATTCTGATAGAGCAGTTCAACAGATTCACGAACCAACGAATTGAACACCCCCACCATTTTGAGCATCCATGGTTTAAGTACCTGATACGATGGTTTGGTCCGGTAAAAGTTCGCGACTATTTCGATAAATTCCCGCCCTGTGGGCGGATTATCGCGGGTTGGAAGGTGCCAGGTGCGGCCGTAAGCGTTATCGGTATTGCCAAGCAGCGCGGTTGCCCGCACGGCATCAGGGGTATAGATCATGGAATGGGGCACGGAATCGTTGCAGAGCCAGGAAGCTTTCTTCCCTTCCCGCAGTTTTTCAAAAATCATGGGATGTACAAACGTATTCGTGGCGCCGGGCCCGTAAAAGTCGGCGGCCCTGGCGATGAGTGCCGTCAGGCCACCGGATTGAATTTCATCTGTTAACATCCGGCTGATCATTGCACGTACCTCCCCTTTTTTGCTGACGGGATTAACGGGCGTGGTTTCGGTCATGGGCCCGTCTGCCAGTCCGTACAGATACACATTGTCGAAAAAAACCAGTTTCGTGCCGTGCTTTTTGCAGGCGCCGATGGTGTTTCTCATAATGAGCGGCCATTGCTCCTGCCAGACAGATGTTTTGTATTGCAGGCCTGCCACAAGGTATGCTGCATCCGATCCTTTTACGGCCCGGTCAACATCAGAAGCATTGGTAAGGTCGGTTTTCACAATCTCATCATCCGGATTCACCGGTTTCGGATTTCGTGCTGCAAGCCGCACATTAGCGGTATAATTTTTTAGCTCAGAGGCGAGTCCGTTTCCTATTACCCCGCCAGCTCCCAGAATAACCTGCATGGTCGTGTCATTTAGAAGGTTTCAGAATAATTTCATTTTCTGTAGTACGATATTAACTGAACAATGATACGCAGTAGAATGTATGAAAATACAGGATTCCGTTACTGTAATGCTGGTTTTATAAAATGATTGGCAGTCATCGTGCAATACGGATGCCAACAGATACGCTGTCGTATTATCAAGGCTTTTGCTTCAGCATTTATGCTTACATATGAGTACTTTGAGCAACTGTAGAAATATTCATCACCCACTCAATTTTATGACACGTTTACTACTTACTCTCGGCTTAATCGTTTCCACATCGCTTTTCACCACTGCAAATGCCCAGCTTTTCGAAAATTTCGAAACGGGCGTGAAAAGATCATATGCCATAGATTCTGTTGCACTTGCATCTGGCTCCTGGCTATTCAATGAAGCACTAATCGGGACACTTGATGGCGACAAAAAGAACGGCACCCGAAGCGCTCGTATCCAAAATGGTTATATCAAGATGCAATTCGATAAAAGCGGTGGCGCAGGCGATGTATCGTTCTACTATGCCAGTTTTGGAAATGATATTGCAGGAGTTGTCAGGGTGTCCGTTTCCGACAACGGTGGCACTACATGGGAACAGATCGGCGAGGACCTTACAACTACGGCTTCACTGCAACAGGCTTCCATTCTGGCCAACATACCGGGTAATATCAGGGTCAGGATCGAAAGAGTGAGCGGTAACCGGATCAGTGTAGACGATGTGCGCATTACCGACTACGTTGAAGCATCTGAAGACCCTGCACTTACATTAACTGTCGAGGGCAATCCGCTTGCCAACGGTGAACTGTTCGACTTTGGAATCGTACCGGTGGATGGAAGCAAGTCAGCATCTTTCCGCATCAGAAATACAGGGCAGGAACTGCTGCAAATAACCAATGCCACGCTCGAAGGAACCGGGTTTAGTACCGATGCCGACTTTACCGGCCTGGAACTTGAGCTGTTTGAAAGTTTTGATTTCCAGGTCACCTACAGCCCTGTTGAAGAAAACAGCTATGAAGGCAGTCTTACCATTGCATCCAATGACCCTGAAAATCCAACATACGTTATTGAGTTGTCGGGCATCACCCCTGCCCTTGCCGACCCGATTACCATAGCTGAGGCAAGAACCCTTCCATTGGGTACCATTGTAACCGTAGCCGGATGGATAACCGTAACCGACCAGTTCCGGGGCCCGGTCTATTTCCAGGATGAAACGGCCGGCATAGGATGGTTCAATAATGCCGATATGCGCATTGAGTGGAACATTGATGCGCGCATAGGCGATTCCCTCGTGGTAACCGGGTCCATTGGCCAATTCAACAACCTCATCCAGATTGTTGACGACATCACCTATACCGTTTTCCCGGAATCGAACAGGGATATTGATCCGCGGAACATTACGGTATCGCAGCTCTCAACGGGCGACTTTGAGGGTCAGCTTGTTCGCATCAGCGATGTTAACATAACCGGATCGGGCACATTTTCGGGACGCCAAAACT
>RECM01000260.1 GCA_007694035.1 Balneolaceae bacterium | reverse complement strand
CTCATCCTTTTGCCTCACGCCTTCTAACTTTTGCCTTTTGCTTTTTGCCTTTTCGCCGCCTTTTGCTTGTCTTGCGTCTCCCCCGGTTTTCAATCAACGGCGCTTTGAATTTCCCGGAGTTTCTGCAATGCCCTGTCTCTCAGGTTTTCGAAGCGCTGCGCATCCAGATCGCCCACGGTGTATTTGAGGTAGAGCCAGACCAGGTAGGTGGCCATCACATCCTCGTAGCAGTAGTGTTCAATTTTGGCGAGTTCGTTCTGGTTGAACATCTCAAGCACCACATTGCCCTCGCCGATCTGTTTGAAGGGGATGCCGATGAGCAGGCCTATATGCTTCAGTTTGGGCCATGAACTGGCGCCGTAATTGCTGAACTCATCCACCAGGTCGATATTTTCGCGGCTGAAGCGGTACCGGATCTCATGGCGGTTCAAACGTGCCGGCAGCTGCAGGCCGTGTTTCATGGCCCGGTAGGTGATTACAGGCAGGTCAAAACCCCGGCCGTTGTGATGTATAAGGCCGAAATCCTTATAGGTATTCAGGGCATCGATCAGTTTGAGCAGGCCCTCCTTTTCGTCGGTCCCGTTCCAGGAGAGTTTCTGCCTGGGCTCGCCGAGGTTATCGATCCACAGGCCGACCCACGATACGATGCGGTGGTACATGGGCGGCAGAAAACCCGATTTGTTGCGGGCCAGCTCCTCACCAGCCTGCTCGAGCAGAAGGGTATCGTCGTCGCTGGGTTCGTTGATAACCCGGCGCACAAACTCGAAATCGGGTACGGTTTCCAGGTCAAATACAAAAAACATAGGGATGTTTGGCTGGTGGTGTGTTGCTGGTAAACATACATAAAAAGAGGGTCACCGGCACGGGGAGTTTCGAATTCAGAGGCCGCGTACCCCGGCTCAGTCGATAATGCCCATAAAACGGATCACGAACAGGATAAACAGTGCGGCGGTGATGGAAAGCAGTGGTCCTGGTGAAAACTGGATGTATTTGTAGCGGATCATGTGGGGGAAGAACCAGAACTCCAGGATCAGCATAAGGCCGATCAGATAGAGCAGCCGGGTGGAATAGATAAACGACCAGGCCCAGGAGGCAATCTTGCCAAGGCTTATGAAGATGCCGTCGGGCCGCTCCCAGATCTGGGTGATGAGCCCGATGGGGTCGACACCCGACACGATCATATGCATCATGATAAGGGCCAGCAGCGACAGGAAATAGACCGTTCTGAACCGCGTGCGGTACTCATCCTTCACCTCGGGTGCTGGGACCGCTTTTGGAGCCAGGGAATCTTTTTTAATTTTTTTCGCCATAGATAAATGGTGTAAACTGTGGCAGAATATAGTGAATTGTGCGGATATCGGCGCCTGAATTGGTTGTCGGGTCAGAACCCGGCATTTGAATGCATATTGATTTTCGTAACAGATGTGCCATCCTGTTGTTAATATTTTAAAACCCCGGCTTTTTCACTATACTCAAACGGGTTTCAGAATTACTGGCTTTAATGGTATAGGTAACGGGTTCCGGTTTCGGTTGGTCAGAACCCGAAATACGGCAACCATCACATGGAAACAATATGGGCAAAGAATCCGGTCGCAGTCGGTAAGAACCGGATGTGTTGAATAAGGAGGCAAGCACATGCGTATCAATGGCCATGCTCACATTTTCAGTCTCAATTCGGTTCTCAGTAAATATGCGATCCGGATAGTAGTAACACGGATTAACGAAAAGGGGCTTCCGGCTTTCGTGGGAGACGCGGTTGAGAAACTGCTCAACGACCAGATGAAGTATCCCGAAAACCTGACCGAGGATGAACTGCTCGACCGCTTTATCGGATATATAGCCGGATCGGCGGCAGTGAAAAAAATCATCCCGAAGCAGTTCAACCTGCCGTTCGGCATTCAGCTGCCCGGGAGCAAAAAGAGGGTGCGCAGACTAAAGCGGGCGGCCCTGCAGGCCACGCTCGACCGGCTGTCGTCAAATTTCGACAAGGGCGCCGAGGCGGAGGCCACCATCAGGGATGTGTTCCAGACCCTGCGCATCGCCATGCTGCCGTCGGCCACCCACGTTGCTGAACGTCTGTTCGAAGAGGCTTCGCCCGACGAGGTTATGGTCGCACTGATGATGGACATCACCTCAGAACAGACGGCCACGGCCGACAAGGCTCTTTTTCTCCGCCAGATGAAGGAGACCTCAGAGGCGGCTGTTGCTTACCCGGGCCGCATCATCCCTTTTGTGGCAGTCAACACCCGGCGCGACAACTATTACGAACTGATGTGCAGGGGCATTGAAGAGCACGGTTTTGCCGGTATAAAGCTCTACCCGTCGCTGGGCATAGAGGTCATCTCAGACCGGATGAAGCGGGTGTTCGACTACTGTCTCGACAAAGACCTCCCCATTCTACTGCACTGCAACCTGGGTGGATTCAAAGAGAATGACGCTTCGGCCGAATTCGGCAATCCCGCCCACTGGAGGGATATTTTGAAAGAGCGGCCAAACCTGAGGGTCTGTTTCGCCCACGCCGGCGGCACCGACCAGGGGCCCATGAAGAAGAACGGTCCCGCTAAAGGCGACTGGACCCACACGGTTCAGGAGCTGATCGCCCGGTACGATCAGGTTTACATGGATATCTCCTACCATACCGATCAGATGCTGAATGAGGAGCACGAAAAAAACTACCTGAAATGGCTGAAATCGGTGCTGAAAGACGATAAGCTGAAAAAGCGCGTCATATTCGGTACCGACGGATGGCTGCTCCGCCTCAATCTGCCCGATTCGCTCTACATGAACTGGTTTGAGAATCGGCTCAGCGAAGCTGAAATGAAGCTTATCTACGAAAAGGCCCCGGCCGAATACCTGGGCCTGCCCGTTAATGGCATGAAAACGATGCGCGGAAACATCCTGAATCTGGTCGAATATCTCGACGCGCAGCCATCCGTTGGCGGGCAGCCGGCCGAATGGCTGATCAGTGCATCGGAGTCGTCGTACGCGATCAGGCGACGGAACGCGGGATGGTCGCCGAACAACCACATCCACCTGCTTGCCAGGGCGTTCTTCCGGAGCAGTTACATGACTGACCCGCAGAAAGCGCTTGATTTTGAGGCGGCGGGCGATCTGCTGATGCGGCAGCTCACATGGTGGAACCGGGAGCAGGTGAGCGAAACGGTGTTCCGCAACGACCGGCGGAATGTGGCACTCAGGCTCATCTCTCTGTGCGAGGGCAGCGGCCTGCTTTATGAGGAGGGCTACACGAAAAATCTGGCACTTGACAAGATTGCCGATCTGCTGGGTGATGAGTCAAAAACGGTTGCGGATGTCGGCATAACGCTCGATTCGATGTTCCGGGTACAGGCGGAGTGAGGGATATAAGTGAGGGATACAATAGAGAACACATGGCAAAAAACACATTGATGCATCGAAATCCAGCTGTAATTGACAGAACCGTTATAGGGCTGACTTCCAAATATTCCGAAACGGAGAGTTGCGAACAAACCGGGTCATGTTGGCGGAATACCGGGGGATGCAGCCAGTGGTTTGTCCTCATTTTGTTACTGATTGCGGTGCCCTGGGAGCGGGCGGCAGGGCAGGAGTCGGGGTATATGATCAGTCCGGCCGCGGCGCACGGGGATGATGCCGGAATTGCGTTCGGGCTGCGATGGGGCGTGGATTATTTCCCCAAACCTTCGGTGCAACCCCGGCTGCGCTATCCGTCGGAGCTCTGGTACAGCCTGAATATGAACGGGGCATTGCTCACGAACGCAGAAGTCAATGTAGAGCCGCTCATCCGCGCATCGTTAGATTTCGGGTGGAGAGTGTCGCTATCGGCCCAGCGGGCGTTCGACATTGAGCATCCCGACCGCGACCTGCAGCAATTCGACCTTGGGTACCTGTTCGCGGGGCTGCAGGGCATGGGCGAAACCGATCAGCGGATCGATGAGGGCATAGCCGGGATGGCGGCGGTGCTGCACTACCGCGCCCTGGGGCGCTACCGGGGCATCTGGCTGCTGGTACCTGACCTGCGGGCGGGCTATGCAGTGAACGTGCCGGTAATGTCGGAGCGCTACGACGCCGCGGATGCCGGTCGTGATCCCTACCGACAGCTCGACCTGGGTGCTCTATGGACATTCCGTTCGGTGTACGCCTCGACACCGGAGTGGTTCAATAACCTGCGGCTGGCGGCCGGCCTGAACCATTACAGGCGCTTCGGACTCGGAGAGGCGGCTGCTGGTGTAACCGGGTCATCCGGTACATATTACCACCTGCAACTGGGCTATGAACTGAGCGGGGTTTCCCGCTATCTGAACCATGTGTTTGTACGGTATTCGGGCGGTGAATATCCGGTCATATATGAAGAGCGGCAGCAGTGGATGGTAGGGGTGGTAATTCGTGACTAGCCCCGCGTTAATATTAAACCCGTGAACCGCCCCGGTAAAACGACATTTCCCCCGCCTGTGAGGCCCGCTCCGCGTTCACGAGTTCATCATACAGCTTTTCCACATCCCTTAGCGTATCGGCGTCGGCGGGTGTGAGGTCCCAGCGGATGGCCCGGAAGCGGGGCAGGCGAAGGGTATAGCCGGCCTTGGTACGCCGGTTCAGCTGAATGGTGTCGAACTCGACCTCAACCACGATGCCGGGAAGCAGGGAAAGCGTGGGCCCGAAGCGGTCGGCGATGAGGGGTTTAATGGCCTCGTTCAGCTTTTTGAGTTCCTCGTTTGAGTAACCCCCGTAAGCTTTGCCGATGGGGATGAACTCTTCCTCGTATCGGTCGTCGTCTTTCACCGAAACGCCCAGGGTGAAGTCGGAGTAGGTACCGCCGCGCCGACCACTGCCGGCCGTGGCGTACATGATGACCGTATCGATCGATCCTCCCGGTTTTTTCACCTTGAGCCACGATTTTTTGCGCTGCCCGTATTCGTAGGTGCTGCCCCGGCGCTTGAGCATCAGCCCTTCGTTGCCCCGTGCCAGGGCTTCATTGAACAGGCGCTCCACGTCGGCCTCATCCGCGATGGTGTACTGACGGGTAAGGTTGATGTGATACTCCGCACTCAAATCCTCGAGCAACTCCCGTCGCTCACCGAGCGGCAGGTCAAAAACAGGTCGCCCCCCGGTGAACATCACATCGTAGGCGATGAAGATGACAGGATGGCTTTCAAGTATCTTATTCGACGGTTTTTTGAGCCCCATCCGCTTCTGCAGATGCTGGAAGGGCCGGATGGTATTATCGCGGAACACGCACAGTTCACCATCAAGCACGGTGGGCGGCAACTGTTTCCCGGCGAATACGGCCGTGACTTCGGGAAAGGAGCCGGAGATGTCGTTCAGGTCGCGGGAGTAGAGCCGGACCTCCCCGCCGTCGGTGTGCACCTGGCATCGCATGCCGTCGAATTTCTCTTCGGCCACATATCCGGCTAGGTCGCCGATGCTTCGGCTTTCGATGGGCGATGCGAGCATGAAGGCGAGTGGATGGAACAGGCCGAAGCCGGCCTCATGCAGCCGGCCCTCTCTGGCGAGCGCGGCGGTACGGCCGAGGCTGCCGGTGATCATGTGCACATAGCGCACCTGTTCGGCATCCGCCCCGAAGGCGGCCGCAATGGCCGGGGTGATACTCCGGGCTTCGAAACCGGTGCGCAGCGATCCCTGGCCCATGATGCGGATAAAGTACTTCACCTCGACCGGGGAGAGGCGCGTCCAGATTTCATGGAGCAGGGCCTGCTTGTTGTCCCGGCTGCGGGCCTGCCCGAGGCGCTCAAATTCCGATTCAATCTGGCGCAGGCCGGGCAGCGAGGAGCGTTGCTTGGCGCGGACCTCGTCCAGGTTTTCCATGAGCCGCTGTATTGTTTCCGAGGAGCTTCCGGTCGCGGTGCGGCAGGGCTTGAACACGAGATCGTAGTCGATGCCGCAGAATTCAGCCGCGCAGATCCCAATGGTACGGTGGCCCACCGACGCCCGCCGGCCCGAAACCGACGGGAATGCACCTTCGCCGGCAAAACGGCAGGCCAGGTCAACATCACCGGTGCCGGGCAATCCGCCCAGGTATGCCGCGAACCGGGCGATTTTCCCGTTCATGCTCCGCGTGCGGGACACGTCCTCCATGGTTTCGCAAAACTGCAGAAAGGAATCGCGGTTCAGGCCCTGCGATCGATTGTTCTCCGGGTCATTCCGGGGTCCTCGTTTTTCATCACTCATCGGCCTTACCCTCCGTGATCATGCCCGACGAGCTGATGCCCTCCTTCGACAGGTAGTGGCTCACCACATCGGGGTTGGGCGTGTGGGTGATGTACACGTGGCGGGGTTGCATCCGCTTGCAGAAGTCGATAAGCTCGAAGAAATCGGCGTGGTCGCTCAGCGGGATCATCGCGTCGGCGTTGAGCTGTACGCGCCGGGCGTCGTTGCTGGCCCAGCCCGAGCAGTAGGCCACGCGCTTGCGGCGGATGCTGCCAAGCATCGCCGAATCCAGGGTCGATCCGGGTGTGATGAGCGCGCTGCCTTCAAGGGTATCCCTGTTGTAGGTTTCGTAATTACCAAGGTCGTAGCCGAATTCCGTGTAAACCTGGCAAAGGCCATAACCAGCGCCGTGAATCTGAATGCGGTCGACCGCCGGGGCCAGGGCGTGCATCACCTCCTGGGCTTTACCGAGATTGTAGCAGAGAAAAACGGGCGTGTCGCCATCGGCCAGGGCATCGGTGGCGAATTCGCGGATCATTTGGAAGAGTTCTTCCTGCGGTTTCCAGCGGTATACCGGCAGGCTGAACGTGGCTTCGGTGATCAGGTAATCGGCGCCGGCGGGTTCTTCGAAGCCCTCGGTGGTGGGCGATGGGGGTGTGCGGAAGTCGCCGGTATAGAGCAAACTGCCCTGGTCCGTCTCCACAAAAACCATGGCCGATCCCAGGATGTGTCCGGCAGGGTAGAGTGTAACCCGGCACCCGGGCAGATCAACCGGCTGCAGAAAATCGTGTACCCTTGCCTCACCGGTGAAGCCCCGTACCCGCATCAGTGCGGCGGTGGCTGCGCTGCAATGTACGGTCAGTTTCCGGTCGCGGGGAACATGATCGGCGTGGGCGTGGGTTATGAACACATGGTCGTTAGGGTGCCCGCCCGCGTCGAGGGCCACGCGGTAGTCCGGCAGCCTGAAACCCTGCCATCCTGATTTTTCGATGTAAATCATTAATCCCTGAGGTCTGGTGTAAAGAATTCCGGCAAACCCATACTAACGACTCAGACTACGGTAACGTGCGATAATTGACATCCGGCTACTGTTACCATATACCTGGTAAGTTCGCTTTCGGGCAGCATTGCGTTCTGCAGGTTACATCCCCTGGTCGATATGTATGAGACACAACATGAAAATAAGCACGCTCACTGCCAGCATGGTGGCACCCAGCCGGCGGATCATATGATTTAATTGTGATTTTTTTTCGACAATGATGTCTCTGATAATCTCCCAGCGAAGCAGATAGGATCCGCCGAGATACACGATGCCGAAACTCCAGAACGTGAAAACCAGTTCGATCCACGAGAAGGGAAAAAAGGAGAAAAACAGGGAAAGAAGGGTGAACAGGGCGAAGTATCGCAGCATGATGACCAGCGCCACAGGACGTTTCTCCTGCCGGGAACTGATGACGAGGTAGTCGCCGAACGCGCCTGGCTTGATGATCCAGGCCAGGCCCAGAATCATAAACAGCAGCGACAGGCTGAAATAGTAGAGCAGAAACCAGTTATAGGATAATCCTTCAATAAAGGTCATTGATGCGATGAAATCGTGAATAGAGGAGTGGGGAACAGGTCACGGAAATGTTAAAACAGGAACAGTATAACGCATCCTACCCGATTAATCCAGAAATGGGAGGCTATATCCCGGGTTAATTGAAACAGCCGATTTCTCTGAGATTTTGGATTGGTTCTTTACCCGGTTGCAGGTCAGTTTTTTCAGTTGAATCATGGGTGTGATGATAACCGGATTTGGCAGTACAGATGAAGTATTGAATAGCAATAAAAGTTAAGGTATACTTATTTTTAATCAATAGCGTCCTAAACGTTGAATAAAAAAGAGAGAAAGAACTTTGTGTATCTCAAATGTATATTTGAGTTGCACAACACCAAAGAAACTTTCTCTCTATGACGAATATAACATTGTTTTCTCAAATCATTTCCAAGTTAGACCGGTTTTCATTCACGAAACTGGTCAGGGCCCACCAAACCGATAAGCACCAAAAAGGTTACAATAGCTGGACACATCTGGTGGCGATGCTTTTTTGCCAATTTGCCAAAAGTCAGTCAGTGCGTGATATCAGCAATGGGCTTCGCAGCGCTACCGGAAACCTCAATCATCTGGGCATTGAGCGGGCTCCGTCCAAATCCACGATCAGCTACCAAAACAAGCATCGCGACTGGCGGCTGTTTCGCGACTACTATTACCATTTGTTGAAAAGTTTAGGACAGCAAGCGGGATTCAAGCAAGTAAAATTTCGTATTAAGTCCAAGATTTTGCTCTTGGATTCGACCACCATTTCCCTGTGCTTGTCGCTGTTCGACTGGGCTAAATACAAAACCCAAA
>RECM01000101.1 GCA_007694035.1 Balneolaceae bacterium | reverse complement strand
CAGTTGAAGTTACGATCCCACTCTGTTTACAATGAATACGGCAGTTTGCTTAAGGGACCGGGCACTTATACGATAGAATTATTACCGGTGCGTATCGGTACAAATCAACTTACATTCCTTTGAACAAAAAGAGAATCTGACCCGATGAGAACAATTAAAGGCATCATCATAGATGTGTTAAACCGCCGGCGGTTTCCCGGTGAAATGACAATCGAAAATGGCCGTATTGCCGGTATAAGTACGTGTGAAGATGTTCCGGAACTTTATTTACTCCCCGGTTTTGTCGATTCTCATATCCATATCGAAAGTTCCATGATGGTACCTTCGGAATTTGCGCGTCTGGCGGTACAGCACGGCACGGTTGCCACGGTCTCCGATCCGCACGAGATTGCCAATGTATGCGGAATGGATGGCGTAAGATATATGATCGAAAACGGGAACAAGGTTCCGTTGAAATTCTATTTTGGCGCGCCCTCCTGCGTGCCGGCCACCGCCTTTGAAACATCCGGCGCCCGGTTAAGCGTGCAGGATGTGGCCTCACTTCTCGACCGCGACGACATCCCCTACCTCGCTGAAATGATGAACTGGCCGGGAGTGCTGAACAGGGATGAGGATGTAATGGCAAAAATCGGATGCGCACTCGACCGCGGCAAACCCGTAGACGGGCATGCCCCCGGGCTGAGGGGAAATGATGCCATAACGTACGCATCGGCCGGTATCAGCACCGATCATGAGTGTTTTACCAGGGATGAGGCCCTCGACAAGATCAGGGCGGGCATGAAAATTGCAATCCGCGAAGGCAGTGCCGCAAAAAATTACAACGCCCTTATCGGCCTGATGCGCGAGCATGCCGAAAGCGTGATGTTCTGCTCCGACGACAAGCACCCCGATGATCTGCTTGTTGGCCACATCAATGAACTGGCTGCACGAACCCTCGCACTTGGCTACAATCTGTTCGATGTTCTTCGCTCCTGCTGTGTGCTCCCGGTACAGCACTATAACCTGGATGTAGGCCTTCTCAGGGTGGGCGATCCGGCCGATTTCATAGTTTCAGACAACCTGGATACCATGAATGTAGTGCAGACCTGGATTGATGGCGTATGTGTGTATGAGAACGGGAACGTGATGTTCTCCGGGGTCGACATTCCGCTGATCAACCGGTTCAATGCCCGGACCTGTGACCCATCCGATTTCGATGTTAATGCCGACAGGCGTGAACAGCCTGTAATCGTTGCATACGATGGCGAGCTGATAACAGGCCGCCGCCTGGAGAAGCTGAATTCCGAAAACGGAAAAGTGCTTGCCGATCAGGAGAGGGATATTCTCAAAATCGCGGTTGTGAACCGGTACATGAAGGCCAGGCCCGCGGTCGCATTCATTAAAAATTTCGGCATCCGGGATGGTGCCATTGCCTCGTCGGTTGCCCACGACAGCCACAATATAATCGTGGTGGGCAGTTCGGATGAGTATATCAGCCGGGCTGTGAATGTGATCATGGAGGCGCAGGGCGGCATATCGGCGGTAACAGCAAGTGAATCGTCCATCCTGCCGCTGCCGGTTGCCGGTCTTATGAGCGACCGCCCCGGTGAGGAAGTAGCGGCGGCTTATACAAAGCTGAGCCGCATGGCACGTGAGATGGGATCGGAACTCAAATCGCCCTTCATGCTGATCTCCTTTATGGCCCTGCTGGTAATTCCGAGCCTGAAGATCAGCGACAAGGGGTTGTTTGATGCCGACCGGTTTGAGCTGCTAAACTCCTAAGCTCTTGAGCTGTTAAGCTCTTAAGCTGTTGGGCTGTTGGATCCTGAGCTTGAAAGACTACCGTACGTCGCGCGACATATCTTCAAGCGTTCTGCCCTTGGTCTCTTTTACGAACTGCCGCACGAAGATCCAGGCAACCACACCAAAGAAGGCGTAGATACCATAGGACATGCCAAGCCCGATGGATACCAGGAAGAGCGGGAAGGTCATCGTGATGAGGAAATTGGATCCCCACTGAACGAGTCCGCAGACCGCGAGCGCGGCACCCCGGAACTGATTGGGGAACATCTCTCCGAGCATTACCCACATAACCGGGCCCCATGAGAGTGCAAAGAAGGCGATGTAACCATTGGCGGCCAGAAGCGCATAAAGCCCGAAATTACCTTCGAGTTGCAGCGTTCCGGATTCTCCCACCGCGGCCGTTCCGAAAATCAGGGCAAGCAGACCAAGCATGAACGCCTGCCCGAGCGATCCTATAAGTAGTAGCGGTTTGCGTCCCAGTTTGTCGACCAGGGCAATAGCCACAAACGTGAACAGCACGTTTACCGTACCGCTTATCACATTGGTCAGCAAGGCATCGGCTTCGGTAAAGCCGGCCGCCTGCCATAAAGTGGCACCGTAATAGAAAACGACATTAATACCGGTGAACTGCTGCAGCGAGGCCAGCCCAATGCCCACCCATATAATGGGGTGAAGTTTACCGGTGTATTTACTGATGATGTCGGAAAGGCGGGGCCGGTGATCTTTCTCCAGGGTCGACCGGATGTCGGCCACCTTTGCATCGGCATCAATACCCGGCGACAGGCTTAACAGAACCTGTTTTGCCTGATCGTAACGGCCGGCTGCAACCTGGTAACGAGGTGATTCGGGGATGAAGAAAAGAAGGCCAAAAAAGAGGGATGCCGGAATAATCTCCATCCAGTACATCCATCTCCAGGCGTTGAAGCCCGCCCACAGGGTTTCTGAGGCACCACCCGACAGGCCGGCAATGATATAATTGCTCAGAAACGCCGAAAAAAGACCGATCACGATCATCAGCTGCTGCAGCGTGGTAAGGCGGCCACGGATACCGGCCGGTGCAATCTCACTGATATAGGCCGGGGCAAGTATACTGGCACCGCCAACGGCCAGTCCGCCGAGCACACGGAAGATTACAAACTGAAAGGAACTGCCCGAAATGCCCGATCCCCAGGCGCTGATGATGAAAGTTGCGGCGGTAATAAGCAGAATTGTTCTACGTCCAAATTTGTCGGCAAGGGTGCCCGCAAAAAAAGCCCCGACAGCACATCCAAGAAGCATGGATGCCACATTGAAACCGGTACCGACTGCATCCGAATCGAAAGCGAGCTTCAGGGCATCGACTGTACCGTTAATCACACCACTGTCGAACCCGAAAAGGAACCCGCCAAGGGCTGCGACGACGGAAAGGAAGATGACGCGTGGAAGGTTGTCACCTTCTTCGACAGGTTTGCTATTTACCGCCTTCATACAGAACACTCCATTTGATTTAGAATACACCGTTTCGGTACGAGCCCGGTGGCATGCGGCTCCAAAACACTTCGGGTCAGATTACGAAATTTTGGATGATAATACACAGACTGCAACAGAAAGTTTATCGCTTAGCAGTCATGCGCTTTATAAACATGAGTTATACGGACTAGAATGTGAAGCCATGGGCTAATGGCCAAATACTGATACGGAGTATAGGTTTCAAGAAACAAAAACCCTGATCAACCAGGAACCGTACAATTTTGGCGGGCATTGAGAACGTCAATAATTCTCGGATGATCGTCCTGGAAATGGCCGCGAAGCACCGATAGTGCGCTATCAATATATTGTATTCCTTCTTCTAACCGCTGTGATCTGCAAAGTAAACCGCCAATTCTTCCCATAACGATTCCGGTTCTGATATGGCCTTCACCGAATAGCCGCCTATCAATATCGAGCGCATTTCGATAGAACTGCTCAGCTTCATCTAATCGGCCTGTCTGCGATAACATCGATGCATAGTTTCCAAGCATCACTGACAGTTCCGGGTTTTCACTCCGGCCACTTAAGCGATGCAATTCGAGCGCACTCTCAAAATACCCTTCGCCCTGAGTTGGCTCCCCGCTGCGCGACAGTGCATCTGCAAGATTACCCATCGAGGCGATTACGAATGGATGAGTTTCGTGGAGCAGGCGTTGATTCAACGCAAGGACCTCGTGATACAGTGGCAGAGCCTCATCCAGGTTACCACTTCTGTCGAGTAAAAAGGCAAGATTGTTCAACTCTCTCCCAATTCTCGGATGTTCGTCACCAAGCATGGCCCGGTTTATTGCTATGCTTTCTTTTGTAAGTGATATTGCTGTATTGAGATCATTCATCCTGTACGCCAGAGCCGTATTAGCATTCAGCAAATCCGCGTATTGGAGTGAGTCCGGGATATGCATGCGCTGCATCATAGCCAGAGCCTGATCATATAACTGCCGAGCCTCAGCAAATTTACCCTGGTTTTGAAGGGATGAAGCAATGTTACTGAGATTTGAAGCCACCCTGTGATGATCACCAGTGTAGATGAGGCCGTACAAGGTTTGTACCTCCCGCAGGAGTTCTTCAGCATTGTCATTTTTTCCGGAATCCATGTAAACGGTTGCAAGCATCGACAGAGCTTTCGCCATTTCTTCATCGTTGCTGATTTCCGAAGTTCTGTAAATACCGAGTGCATTTTCAAACATTTCGGTTGCTCTTTCGGTATTGCCAAGACCCCGGTAGCTCCGGCCCAAAACAACAAGCATTCGTGCCCTGATTTCCGGATTGGCTATAAACTCAGAGTAAATCCGCTCTTCAGCCCTTTCCAATAGCTGGCTCACCCTCATTGTGTCGAGCCGGTTGGGATTGGACGCCATTGGGTTTGGCGCTGCAAGCAGACTTTCGAGGAATGCAGAAATTTCCTCGGCTGTTTCGCGCTCAAGTTCAGCATTGTGCAAAGCTGCCCGGGTCTGAGACTGCAGATAAACGAGGCCGGCTGTGAATACGATCAGAAGCAGAGTAACTACAACAGCCAAAGTGACTCCGGTTTTATGCCGGCCAATGAATTTCCCGGCCAGATACCTCCTGCTGAACGGGCGGGCAGTAACAGGCAATCCCACCATATATCGCTTCAGATCCTCTGACAACTCTCCGGGGGAACTATATCTCTGGCCCGTATCTCTGTGCATGCTCTTTAACAGGATATTGTCGAGATCACCGGTCAGTATTTTTTGCAGTGGATCCGGTTGTGTGGCGCGGCATTCAGCAATAGTCTGATTATCATCGGCATTTGCAATCTTACGGCTGGGCAGGGTGAATTCTTCATCTGCATAGCTGCCATTCCGGACCCCTCTCCGTTCAAAAGGTGGTATTCCCGCCAGCAGCTCGTACAGCACAACTCCAAGTGTAAAAACATCCGTAGCGGTGGTGACCTGTCCGCCGGCGAGCTGTTCCGGGGCGGCATACCGGGGAGTGAGAACATGCGCACCGGTGCGGGTAAGCGGTATAAGCGGATCATCGCCGGAATCGTCAAGCAGTTTGGCAATGCCAAAGTCGAGGAGTTTTATTTTACCTTCTGTAGTTACAAGAATATTGGAGGGCTTCAGGTCGCGATGCACCACAAGGTTCTGGTGAGCATAGCTGACCGCACTGCAGACCGACCGGAAAAGGCCGATGCGCTGCCTCACCGACAGCCGGTTCTTATCACAGTACTGGTCGATGGGCAATCCGTCGACATATTCCATCACAAAGTAGGGACGTCCGTCGCCAGTTACCCCGGCATCGTAGAGCCGTGCGATTTCCGGATGATCGAGCGATGCCAGGATCTGCTGCTCGTACCTGAAACGCCGCAGGACATCGGTGGTATCCATGCCCCGTCGCACAATTTTTAAGGCCACTTCCCTGTGGTGTGTTTCATCGGCCCTTACAGCCCGGTAAACCGTACCCATGCCGCCGCGGCCTGCAACGGATTTGATTTCGTAGGGACCAAGCCGGGTGCCCGCCGGCATGTCCTGTTCTCTGTTACGGTCAAATTCATCGATCAATCCCGGTATCAGGGGTGCGGCCCAAGTGGTCGCCGATTCTCCGAGAATACGGTCTGCCTCAATGTGCAACCTGAGCAGTGTATTGATATTGTTGTAGAGGGATTCATCTGAACCGCAGACCTCCTTCAGGTAAGCAGGACGTTCATCCGGATCACGATCCAGTACGGCTTCCAGGATCGTGTCGATCTTCTTCCAGTTATCCGGCGACAGGTCTTTCATGATTCATTGATTGTAATTCGCAATTGTTTCCCGCGGCTTTGTGCGTTCTTTTTTATTTCCGGTTTTGTATCATCCGTAAAGATATGGATCGGTGCTATACTACTCATATATCGTAAACACTGATCAAAAAGTGACACCGTGCATAACTTTTTACATCACAAGCCCGATTGGGATGAAACCGGTCAGGCTTCTTCCGGCTTCATGTACAGGAGAATCCACGCTCTGGCCCGCTCCCAGTCGCGTTTGACGGTTCTCACAGACTTCCCCTCCATTTCGGCGATCTCTTCATAAGTCAGACCACCAAAAAAACGAAGTTCAACAATTCGTCCAAGCTGTTCATTGTACGCCGCCAGTTTCGAGAGGGCTTCATCCAGACCGATGAGATCGGCCGAGCGCTCATCCATCTGTAAGATCATCGGATTTAGGGTAAGATCCTGGTCGCGCCCTCCCCTTTTCCCGGCCGTTCGCGTACGCGCATAATCGACAAGGATGAATCGCATGGCCCGGGATGCGAGGGAAAAAAAATGGGTCCGGTCCTGAATCTGCAGTGCACTGTTCCCTATCATCTTTACATAGGCCTCATGAACCAGTGCCGTGGTGTTCAGCGTATTGCCGTATTTGTTCTGGCCCAGGTGATTATGGGCAATAAGCCTGAGGGAGTCATAAACCTCTTCAAAAACCTCATTCAAAGCGATTTTATCCCCTTTCCTGGAGTCAATAAGTCGTTGTGTTATATCAGATTGGGTGTTCATTTCGGATGTGAGGCTGGATAGTTGGAACAGTAAACCGACATTGTTTTTTTCAACTGATTTATACCGAATAAAAATTTGATTAAAGAAAGTCCCCTGCCAAACCTGTTTATACTGCAGGAAAGTGCAGGTTATTCATAGATATATGCCCCAATAGAACTATGAATCTAATCTTTAGACCTAAATGTATCAAATTTATTTGAAGTGAAAAACACCGTGTGATACAGATATTTTTGTATGAACTGACGATATGAACCAGCACAGTGTTGCCAGAATTAATCGTCCGGTTTGAAGGCTATGCGGGGTGTACGAGCCGGTGGGCGAAACCGGGGCCGACCAAACCAGCTGGACCGACCCGGCCGGGGCTGCGCAGCGCTGGTGGTACAAAGTCTATGCCGTGGATGTGGCCGGGGTACAGAGCCGGCTGGCTGAACCGGCGAGGTTACTTTTATCTCATTAGTGAATGCATCTGAATAACCGGTGCCTTTTTTTTCGGAAAAATTTATAGATGATTATGTATAGTAATATCAAACAATAACTGATTTTTTTTTGGGGATAATTCTACTTATTCAATTTTTTTATACTCAATTTCTATCAAATTAATCAGCATATGTGTTGTCAAAAAATGTTACACTTATATTTATGCGTTATCTATTATATCTAACCTTGTATAGTATATCAAATACTTAAAATATGTTTATAAGACTAAATATCAACTGTATCGGCATAAATAATTTGCAAATTGTTGATTAATTCTTTTTTTTGCTCAAGCCTTTACGAAGGTACACGGAGTTGTTGTTGATAATTATTGATTAAACAAATGAAGCCGTCTAAAGGCAATAGCAATCAAAAGGATTAACCGGGTAAAAAGGAAATACATTAAGTATTACAGCATTTCCTTTTATCGTATTGGAATTAGGTAGAATTGTATGTCTTCATTTCCTGGCGGAATCGGAACTGTGATTTTCGGATTACGGCAAACAATGGGATATAAGTCAGAATTGACCGTCCGGAATCGCATATCCAGGATCAGGTTTAATCTGTGCCTGCTCCTGTTTTTTTTGGTATCTCAAAGCGTAATAGCCCAGACAACCCATAACTGGGTTGGTGGATCCAGCGGCGACTGGTCGGTTGCCAGCAACTGGAACCCGGCTGGTATTCCGGGATCTGGTGATACGGCGATAATTGCCTCAGGGGGCGTAGTAATTAGTAATGATGTGATTGTGTCAGGTATGTCCCTGTCGGGAAATTTGACGATTAACTCAACCTTAACTATTCAAAGCACCTTCATCTGGAGCAGTGGTACGCTCACCGGTTCCGGCACTCTGGAGCTGCCCGTTCAGACCGTATCGAACTTCACCACGAGCGGCAAGACCATTTCCGGGGCGCTGACCATCAACCAGGCCGGCACGGTGAACTGGACCGGGGGGGGAATCTCCCAGGGGCTCCACACCGGGGCCATCAACAACTCCGGGCTCTTCGACATGCAGGGCGACCTGACCATAGGCGACGGCGGCGGCTTCGGGGGTACCCTCAACAATACCGGGACCTTCCGCAAGTCGGCAGGGACCGGGACCGGGTTAATCAGCAACAGCGTCCGTCTGGCCAACTCCGGTACAATCGAGGCCTTGTCGGGTACTTTAAGTATTCAGGCTGGTGCATTCAACTCCGGCACCGAGCTGTTGCACTCCGGGGCCTTCCACATCGGGGCCAACGGGGAGTTGCGCTTCACCGTCGGTACCCACCGTATTGCCGAGACCGGGGTGATCAGCGCGCCCGG
>RECM01000202.1 GCA_007694035.1 Balneolaceae bacterium | reverse complement strand
GTGATACCGAGCTGATGTGGGCTGCACAGAGTGAACGGCTGCAGGGCTCAACCAGGGAATTTTACACCCTTCTGGGCGTGAGAAGACAGGTTGAGCTAACGGGTGAGGTAATTACCGACGCAAGGCCTTCTTTTGATCCGCAGACCAACCAGCCTGAGGTATCGATGAGCATGAACCGTGAAGGTGCCCGGCGCTGGAGCATCCTCACCGGGGCCAACATAGGCCGTCCGGTAGCCATCATCCTCGACGGTTACGTGTACAGCTATCCGACCGTACGCAGCCAGATCACTGAAGGCCGTTCATCTATCAGCGGTATCGGCGGCCTTAGCGAAGCGGAGGATCTCGTGAACATTCTGCTTTCAGGTGCCCTGCCCGCCCCGCTCGACATTGTTGAGGAACGGACAGTTGGTGCAACCCTCGGTGAAGCCTCCATCCGTTCAGGATTCAGGTCGGCGATCTGGGGCCTCAGCATTGTGGCCATTTTCATGATCTTCTATTACCGGACCGGCGGTGCAATTGCCGACCTGGCGCTGATCCTGAACATCATCTTTATACTGGGGATACTGGCGGCCTTCAGGGCCACCCTCACGTTGCCCGGAATTGCTGGTATCGTACTTACCATCGGTATGGCGGTGGATGCGAACGTGCTCATATTCGACCGGATACGGGAGGAGATGCGTGTCGGTAAAAGCCTTGTTGCTGCCATCGACAGTGGTTACAAAAACGCGATGAGCGCTATTCTTGATGCGAACATCACCACGTTTTTAACCGCGGTTATCCTGTTCAGCTTCGGAATGGGCCCCATCAAGGGCTTTGCCGTAACGCTGATGGCAGGTATCATCGCCTCCCTCTTCAGTGCCATTGTCATTACCCGTGTGATCGTCGATTCGTTGACCCGCGGTAAAGGCATCAATGTCAGTTTCGGATAATTTTTAAACACAGGAAAAAGCAATGAGACTATTTGAAGATCCAAAGATCACGTTCATAAAAAACAGGAAAATCGGATACATCATATCCGGTTCAATGGTGGCCATATCCCTGTTTGCCATCATTTTTCAGGGGCTGAACTTCGGTATTGACTTCCGGGGCGGTAACGAAGTGGTGGTTGCCTTCCAGGGAGCATCCCCCGACGTTGGCGAAATACGAACCACGCTCACTGCACCGCTGGAAAGCATGCCCGAAGTGAAGATGTTCGGTGCCGATATTCTTATCCGCACCGATGCCGAGCTCGAACCCAATCAGCTCAGAACGGCTATACTGGGTACACTGTCAACAACCTTTCCTGACAACCCCGCCGAAATCATCAAACTCGATCTGGTTGGACCCCGGTTTGCCGAGGACCTTAAACGGGCCGCTCTGATGTCGGTTATCTTCGCCCTTATCGTCATTTTTGTGTACATTCTGGTACGGTTCAAAAACTGGACCTATTCGACCGGAGCGGTTGCAGCACTGGCACACGATGTGATCATCACATTAGGTATTTTCACAATCTTTTATGATATTCTGCCATTCAACCTCGATATCGATCAGGCCTTGATAGCAGCATTCTTAACTATTGTGGGATATTCGCTGAACGACACCGTGGTGGTATTTGACCGCATCCGTGAGAATTCATTGATTTTCAAAACGGAAGCGTACGATTTAATGGTGAACAGAAGTATCAACAACACCCTGAGCCGTACGGTGGTCACTTCACTTACCACATTCATTGTTGTGACCATCCTGTTCGTATTTGGGGGAGAGGTCCTGAAGGGTCTCTCATTTGCCCTTATGTTGGGTGTAATTCTGGGTACATACAGTTCGATCTTTGTGGCCAGCGCCCTATTGGTCGATTTTCAACTAAAAAAAGTAAAAAGTTAAACTAATCATAGGTTTCTGTTATGAGCTTTAAAGTCTCCGAACGATATAATTCCGTCGTATTGGAATTCAAGGGTAACGTGATGGGCGGGCCCGATGCGGTAACCCTGAATGAACAACTTCACGAACTGATCGACCAGAACAAGAAAAACATTGTGGTAGATCTGGGCAAAGTTAAATTCATGAACTCATCCGGGTTGGGAATGCTCATTGGAGCGCTTACAACCATGCGCAATGCCGGCGGAGACCTCAGAATTGCCAATGCGACAGACAAGATTGAAAGCCTGCTGATTATCACCAAACTGATCACAGTTTTTCAACACTTCAAATCTGTTGATGAAGCTGTAGAATCCTTCAAAGAATAAACTCAATCCAGCCAACTAACATATAAAAAGAGGTGCTCTGCACCTCTTTTTTTTGCAAACAAATCATGCCAGTTCGTGTAATTATCGGAGCCCAGTGGGGCGACGAGGGCAAGGGCAAAGTTGTTGACCTTCTCAGCGACAAAACCCCCTTTGTTGCCCGCTACCAGGGCGGTGCCAATGCCGGGCACACCCTCAAGTTCGACGGAAAAACCATAATCCTGCATCTTGTACCTTCGGGTATATTCCATCCCGGAACCAGCTGCATAATAGGCAACGGCGTTGTTGTCGATCCGTTCAAGCTGCTCGAAGAGATCGAAGCCGTTAAAAAGCACGGGGCTGATCCCTCGAAACAGCTTTTCGTAAGCGAAAATGCCCATGTGATCCTCCCCTATCATAAAATGATAGACCAGGCACGTGAAGAGAAACGCGGAGACCAGAAAATCGGAACCACCGGCCGGGGCATAGGTCCGGCATATTACCATAAAATTGCCCGCACCGGCATCCGGATGCTCGATCTGCTCGATGCCGATCTGCTCGCCGAGAAGGTGGGCCAGGTACTTGAGGATGTAAACGTGACCCTGGTTCATCAGTTCGGGATGCCCGCGCTGGAGGCCGCTCCGATTGTGGAAGAGATGGCCCGCTGCGGCAAACAGCTCGAACCCTATATCTGCGACACGGGCCTGATGCTCTACAACGCATATAAAGCGAACACCCCCATCCTTCTGGAAGGGGCGCAGGGAGCCCTGCTCGACATCGACCACGGCACCTATCCATTTGTAACCTCATCTTCCCCTACCGCTGGCGGTGCCTGTACAGGCAGCGGCCTTCCACCTACCTCCATCACCCATGTGATGGGCATCACCAAAGCCTACTGCACACGCGTGGGCAACGGGCCGTTCCCGACCGAACTGCACGGCGAAGAAGGAAACCAGCTTCGTGAACTCGGCCGTGAATTCGGGTCAACTACCGGCAGGCCAAGGCGCTGCGGCTGGATCGACCTTGTGGCACTTAAGTTTGCCGTTCGAATAAACGGCATCAACGAGCTGGCCATCACCAAAATGGATGTGCTCGACAGTTTCGATACGGTTAAAGCATGTACCACCTATACAATCGACGGGGTTGAGACCGACCATTTCCCGGCCAGCCTGAAGAAACTGGATCGTATCAAACCGGTTTTAGTAAGCAAACCAGGATGGAAAACGTCGATTTCTGACTGCAAATCGTATGATGAGCTTCCGGAAAATGCACGCCGGTTTCTTGAATTCATAGAAGATTACCTCGGTGTGCCGGTGAAAATAGTTTCAACTGGCCCCGGGCGCACAGAGACCATTGTAAAGGGCGCTCTCTGAGTGGCGGTGAAAGCAGGTGACCAAGAATCCAGGCCGGTCAACCCATGAAGTCGTTCATCATTACCTACCGCATTACCCTGCTTGAGGGTGAAGAAATTACCGGGAAGCTCGAGGGGATATGCTACGAGCAGAGTGTGGAAATGCCCCCCGACACGATCAGCGACGACATCCGCGGTCGTATTGTTGGCCGGGTGAATGATTGTGAACAAACCGGCCCCCGCACATACCGGGCAGCCATAGAGTGGCCGGCGGCGAATACCGGCTTTGAAATATCCCAGTTTCTGAACGTACTGTACGGCAATATTTCACTTAAACCCGGAATACAGGTAACCGGGGTGGACTGGGATGCATTCGCAAACCGACCGGCCTCAGGCGATGCCGGTACTGGTACCGGATCAGTCATAAGTAGGTCTGCCGATTCAAAATCCGGGTCCGGGGCAGCAACCAGCCCAAACTCTGGTGACCGTTATGGCGGTGCTGCCGGAAACAGTTCAACAGGTGCGCCGGCCGGGCCGGAATCCGGGAACAGCCTTTTCCACGGGCCAGCTTTTGGAATCGACGGCATCCGCAGCCGTCTGAATATTCCGGAACGGCCTTTGAGCGCAACGGCGCTTAAACCGATGGGATTTACGGCACAGCAGCTCGGTGACCTCTGCTACCATTTTGCGCTCGGAGGCATCGATATTATAAAGGATGACCACGGGCTGGCCGATCAGCCATACGCGCCGTTCAGGGAGCGGGTACGGATGTGTACGGATGCCATCAGAAGGGCGGCCGACGAAACCGGGCGCGCGTCGGTATACATCCCCAATATTACCGGCAGCTGGCCCGACATGATGAACCGGTTTGAGACAGCCCGTGAGCTGGGCGCCGGCGGCGTGATGATCTCGCCCCATATTACCGGGCTTGCGGCGCTCGACAAACTTGCACGGTTGGATGATGGCCTGCCCGTTGCGGCCCACCCTGCGTTCTCCGGCACACTTACCATGCATGGCGACAGCGGTTTCAGCAAAGCGTTCCTGTACGGTGAGCTGTGGAGGGCGCTCGGCGCCGATATGGTGATCTATCCAAATGCCGGCGGACGGTTTTCATTCAGCCGCGAGGAATGCCTGCAGCTAAACGAAACGGCGAGGCGGCCACTGGCTGCATTCAGGGCCTGTTTTCCCATGCCGGGAGGTGGCATTCAACGCCATAACCTGCCGGAATGGGTTACATCTTACGGCCCCGACACCGTATATTTACTTGGAGGAAGCCTCTATCAGCATCCTGATGGCATTGAGGCCGCCGCCAGGCAGATCAGCGACATCCTTTCGGAAACCCGTTAACCGGCCAAACCGTGATCATACACAACCACAAATTCAGGTCAAACCGCACTCAAACGGCTGCATACTAACCGGTAAAACCACGAACACCATGAAGAATAACTCGAAAATAATACGGGCGAACGACTACAGCTGGGATGGTGTAGAGCGCAAGCAGTATAAAACCGACGGCACGGTATTCCGGGATATCGAACGGTATTCCCTGCTTGGTGAGGGTGATGGTGAGCTGGAGCTGAACTGCCAGACCCGCTATTTCGAGGTGAAACCGGGTGGGTACTCCTCGCTCGAATACCACCGGCATCCCCATTCGGTTGTGATCATCCGCGGAAAAGGATCGATGGTGCTGGGCGACGAGGTACATGAGCTGAACCTGCACGATGTGGTCTATGTATCGCCCGGTACCCTGCACCAGTTTCACGCCGACCGCGGCGAGCCGCTCGGGTTTTTATGCGTGGTCGACCGCTACCGCGACAAGCCGTCGGTGCCGACCCGTGAGCAGGTGAACGTTTGGCTGGGGGACTCGGATGCGGGGAAAAAGGCGAGGGTGTGAGGTGGGGGACATGAGACGCAAGACGCAAGACGCAAGACATGAGACTTTTGGGGGCTTTTTAAAAAGCCCCCACGTGCTTCGACTACACGCAGCTGTGCTGCGTTGCGCTCAGCATGACAGTGTTTATTACTTTAACTGACTATTATGTACCGATTAGTACTGCTGTTATTTTTACTGGTGCTTCCTGAAATTCCGGGGCTTGTTGCTCAGCCATCGCTTAAATTTGTGATCCGGGTTGATGATATCCTTTCGAGGAATACGACCATTCTTCCACGATCCATAACGCCTTTACAGGACAGTATTGCTGCCCGCGGCGGCGTGATCACCTGGGGGGTGATGCCGCACCGGCTCATCGAGGCACCAAACCTGGACGGGAAGCTGGCGGCGGAACTGGTTACTACGGCTGCGCTGGGACATGAAATATCGCTGCATGGCTACATCCACATCTGCCAGAAGTGCAACCAGTCGAGCCATGAGATGTACTGTACGTTTTACAACCAGGCGTTCACCGAACAGGAACAGGCGAAGCTGATATCCGACGGACTCGATTTGCTTGATGAACATACCGGCATACGGCCGGTATCATTTATCCCGCCGGGACATGTGAGTGATGCGACTACATGGAAGGTATTGTCCGACTACGACATCCCCTTTATTTCAACAACAAAGCCGCAGGAATTCCTGAATGATGATCTGTTCAACCTGCCACCGGACTCGGAGTTCACCTGGGCCCTCACCCAGGCGAACTATGACAAAAACCTGAGGGACGCCCTGGCTGAAATCCGGCAGAAAGCCGAAGAAAAGCAGGTCTATACCCTTCTGATGCACGATCCGTTTATCCGGAGCGGTTATGAAGGCGGCATCACCATCCGGTGGATCGGTGAACTGCTCGACTCTCTGAACGCATATTACGGTGATAACATTGAATACCTCACCCTTGCGGATGCAGCCCGTCTGTTGAGTAGTGAAACTACAGGTACAGCGCCGTTACAGCGCCCGGTGGCTCATTTTTCGCTGGATCAGAACTATCCGAATCCCTTCAATCCACAAACCGAAATCAGGTTTTCACTTGACAGGCCGTCGCGGGTCACGCTTACCGTTTTTGATGTGGGCGGCAGTCTTATACGGACCCTGCAGGAGGGGTATATGGATGCCGGCAGCCACCGCATCAGTTTCAACGCGGGAGACCTGCCATCGGGCGTTTATATCTACAGCCTGAGGGCCGGGGGCGTTACCCAGAGCCGCAAAATGACGCTGATCAAATAGAACATCATTTGCATCCTCAAAATTGATGGAGTATCAACGCCGGCATTGTCAGATCGGGTGATGTGCGGGCGTATCAATTCTGACCGGTGACACTGGCATGATGCTTAACACGCTCCAGGGCAATACACTCGAACATCACGTCGATTACGGTGTTCATGTCTTCTTCGGAGATATTCAGCGGCGGAACGATGCGCATCACGTTGCCGGCGGTGCAGTTGCTGATCACTCCGCGTTTCAGCATTTCGCGGGGGATGCCGGTTCCATCGAAAGCCAGTTCCACGCCGATCATCATGCCCAGGCCCCTCACCTCTTTAATGGCGGGCTCATCGCTTGCACGGTCCCTGATCTGCTGCATTATCCGGCCACCGAATTCGGCCGCACGGTGTACCAGGTCCTCCTCTTCGATCACATCCAGATTGGCCAGGGCGGCACGGCAGGCCATGGGATTACCCCCGAAAGTAGTGCCATGGTTTCCGGGTTCCATGGCATCGGCGACGTGCTGCCTGGCCACCACAGCGCCAATGGCCAGGCCGCCGCCAAGTGCTTTTGCCAGTGTGAGGATGTCCGGTTTCACGCCGCTGTGCTCCCAGGCAAACATGCGGCCGGTCCGGGCAATACCACACTGAATCTCATCAAAAATCAACAGAACATCGTGTTCATCACACAGCGCCCGTACCTCTCGCAAAAAACTGAAATCGAAGGGGCGCACGCCGCCCTCTCCCTGAACGGGTTCAAGTACCACAGCGTTGGCACCGGCGATATGGGCCCGGACAGCGTCGAGGTCCTGGAACGGAAGCTGACGGAAGCCCGGAGGCATTGGATGGAAACCATCCTGGTATTTCGCAGCGCCGGTGGCGATTTCAGAAAATGAACGTCCGTGAAAACAGCCCTGCATCGACAGCACATCACCCTGCCGGCCTTTGTTATTCCCATATTTCCGGGAAAATTTGAATGCCGCCTCCATGGCCTCCAGACCGCTGTTACAGAAGAAAACGCGGTCGAGACCTGATAGGCTGGTCAGGCGCTCGCTGAGCTCCGCCTGGGGCGGTGTCGTGAAAAAATTTGAGACGTGCATCAGTGTTGCCGCCTGCTCCTGAACGGCTTTGACTACCCGGGGGTGGCAATGCCCGGTACTGTTCACAGCGATGCCGGCCAGCGCGTCGATATACATATTTCCATCGATATCCCACACACGGCTGCCCTCGCCGCGCACAAGCGTAACGGGGTATCTTCTGTAGAGAAAAAAATGGTGTTTGCTATCCAGTTCCTGAATATCGGTACTCATACTGCGTATTGAAGGATGTTAACAAATGCCGGGGGCAACCTGGTGATGAAATCAGCGGTACAAACAGGCAAAAAACCCGTATATCACGACAGACGGCCAACGTCTGTAAAGTAGCCAAGAATTATAATGACTCAAAACGGGATTCACTTCAATTTATGATGTATAGGGCGAAATAGACCCGTTTTATTATAGTTTTGAAAATTATAATACGGTGGAGGAAGGAAAAACTGGTGGGATGCAGAGTTTGTATGGGAGGTTGTTATTCAGAACAATAGAACGGGAGAACAATAGAACAATAGAACAATAGAACAATAGAATAGGGAATATGGAATGGGGAAGTGGTTTTTGCGCATGATTCGGGGCTTTACCGGGATTTTTGAACAGGCAGGTTTTTGAGTTAGGGATCTGGGGAGCAATCGAGTAATTGAGTTTGGAAGTTTTGCCACCAAACGTCATGCAGAGCATGGCCTGAGCGCAGTCCTGAGCGCAGCGCAGCGGAGTCGATGGGCGCAGGGCGCAGCCCGAAGTCGAAGCACGTGGGCCCAGCTTAAGCTGGGCCCGGGGGGTTCTATATCGATTGGTCATGGGTGGCCCTTTT
>RECM01000170.1 GCA_007694035.1 Balneolaceae bacterium | reverse complement strand
GCGAGTTCATTAACCAGCCTCTGGTGCTCTGAATCGCCTTCATCCTCATCCGTTTCGAGATCGTCAGGAATAATGGATTTTCTGCGGTCGGCAAAACTTTCGGAATCTGAAGCGGCAATCACTTCCAGATTTTCGATGCGTTTGCGCAGGGAAGCCAGCTGGGTTTCCAGGTCCTTGGCGGTATCGCGGTTTTCGGCATGCATCTTCTGATGCTTGAGCTTATTCTTCTGATACTCGGAAAAAGCTCCGATTAGCAAGGAAGCTACGACTATAATTGTCAGGAATGTCCACATGTCGATTGGGATCATAACGATTCTCGGTTTGATTTCAACCCTTAAAATACGAAATATCACACCCAGTGTTCGTATTGTTTTTAATCGGCCGGAAGGGGGTTTTTATGATTTTGACAGCTGTTGACGGAACTGTTTAGCCGGGGATCATGGCAAACTCATCCGTAGTTCCTCTCGCCAAAAATGGCGGTGCCCACCCGGATCATGGTAGCGCCTTCTTCAATGGCGACTTGCATATCGTTGGTCATGCCCATTGAAAGATGCTCCAGCTCAATGCGCTTGTCGGGATGGTTCCGCCATTTGTCGCGCAGTTCCCTCAGCATGCGGAACTGGCTGCGAACCAGGTCCATATCGTCGGAGAATGATGCCATACCCATCAGTCCTTTTACACGGATGTGCTCCATCGGGGCCGCATGTTCCAGCAGGGCGGGCAATTCATCGGGTTCACACCCGCTTTTCTGATCCTCATCACTGATGTTCACCTGAATAAGCACACGGATGCTGCGTCCGGCCTGATGCGCCCGTTTTTCGATCTCATCAAGTTCCTTCTTGCGCGATACGGAGTGGATCCAGTCCACCCGGCCGGCCATCATCCTGATCTTGTTGGTCTGAATGGGCCCGATCATATGCCACTGCAGGGTGTCGCCGAGTTCATCCATTTTGGATGCCATTTCCTGAACCTTGTTTTCACCAAAATGGATCTGCCCTGCACCGGCCACCTGTCGGATAATTTCCGGCGGGTTGGTTTTGCTCACCGCAATCAGGGTTACCCCGCCCGGGTCGCGGCCGCAGCCGTTGCAGTATTCCGCAATTTTCTGTTGCACATTCTTCAGTCTCGCCTCAATACTCATCAGTTCATATACTTTTTCAATTCATCAGCTTTAATGTTATGTAAAATAGTGGTATTTTTACCTTCTGTCTAAAAAATCAGTTGCAGCATATGTACTGTAGCGTGTCAAATTATATAATGTCGTTGATTTTCATACTGCGTTTATTACGGATGCAACCATCGTCGGGAGGGCGAATCCCCACGAAAGTATGAAAACTTCAGCCAATCACATATCCGACTTCTTCCAGGATTGGGCTCCCCTCAAAACGAAACTGGATTACGACAATGTCGGACTGCTGATTGGCCAACCCGACAAGCCTGTTAAACGTGTGCTTGTGTGCCTCGATGTAACCGATGATGTGGTTCAGGAGGCAATAGATACCGGATCCCACCTCATTGTTGCCCACCACCCGGTCATCTTCAAAAAGCTCTCATCGGTAACCACCGCCGACGCGACCGGGCGCCTGGTTTATCATCTGATCCGCAACGACATTGCCGTTCTGGCAGTGCATACCAACCTGGATGCTGCCCGCGAGGGTGTTTCGTTCGCCATGGCCGAAAAAATTGGCCTTAAAAACTGCAGATTTCTGGAAAGCAGCCTTAAATCCCTGCAGCTTGTCCGTGTTACATGCCCTGCTAACCATTCAGAAAAAATTACCGCACTGCTGGCAAAAACCGGTGTACGTGCTGTTACGGTACCGATTACTGATGATAGTGGTAGTGATAATGATAATGATAATGGTTATGCCCTCGTAGAATTTACGGCCGACAGCTTCCGTTTGCCCGCAATTGTCGCCTCAATAGAAGAACTTATTCCCGGTTTCCGCAACGGTATGGTTGTGATTCCGGTCGACCAGCCGTCGCAGAGCTCGGGTTTCGGAGTGACAGGCGAGCTGGATGAGCCGCTTGGGCAAAATGCTTTTCTGGAAAGGCTTGCCGGTCGTCTTGGTTCCTCATCCATACGCTATTCGGGCAGTTCGGAAACCATAAAAAAGGTGGCTGTATGCGGCGGGGCCGGTGTTTCGCTGGCCGAAAGGGCGATGGCTTCGGGGGCTGATGCCTTCGTGACGGCCGATGTGAAATACCACGATTTTTTTTCCGGTAAACCGGGTTTTCTGCTGGCAGATGTGGGACATTACGAAAGCGAAGTCCACATCCTCGAAACAATGGTTATGAAGCTGAAGAAGAGCTTCCCTGATCTCGAAATTTTTACTACCCGGGTCAATACGAACCCGGTGCAGAGTTTTGCCTTGAATTTTGAATTAAACAAGAACACTGAACCAAAAAAAAGCGAATAAAATTATGCGTGAAATCCTTCAAAACCTGGTAGACCTTCAATACATCGATTCCAGGCTGGATGAGCTCAAGAGGCTCCGTGGCGACCTTCCTGAGGATATCATGGATATGGAGACCGACATCTCCAGGCTTGAGGCCAGGGTGAAAAAGATCAAAACGGAACAGACAGAGCTGAAACTTGAAACAGCGAACCTGAACATGGAGATCAACGACGCGGAAGCCCTTATCAAAAAGTATGAGGACCAGCAGCTCACCGTCCGGAACAACCGGGAATACGATGCCCTCACAAAGGAAATCGAATCCCAGAAGCAGACGATTGAAAATGCACGGTCACGGCTTGAAGAGATTCTGCTGCTCGAAGAGGAGTATGAAAAAACCTTTGGCGAAAGTGAAACCTCCCTGGCAGAAAAAAAGAGTGAACTTGAATCGATGAAGGCCAACCTCGACGACGTGATCAACAAAACGGAAGAAGAGGAGAAGGAACTTCTTGAAAAACGTGAAGAGGCAACTTCCATGCTCAATCAGCGCTATCTGAAAAGCTATGACCGCCTGCGCCAGGGCCTGAACAACGGCCTTGCCGTGTGCCCGATGGAAAGAGGCGCCTGCATGGGTATGATGATGACCCCGCAGGTTCAGATGGAAGTGAAGCGGATGAACAAAATCGTGATCGACGAAAACAGTGGCCGCATTGTTGTGGATCCGAGCTTCTTTGAAGCCGCCCGTGAAAAATATGCCTGACGGTACGAACGTTTAGCAGTTGACGCCATACCATGGCCATTGTTCTTTGATTTACTGCGATGGATCCGGGTAATCGCTTCCCGATTTATCGGGGAGAGGAAAGTCCGAACACCCACCAGCACCGTGCTTCCTAACAGGAAGGTCTTCCGGTCCGCCGGGGGAACAGAAAGTGCCACAGAAAATATACCGCCCCGGCTTGCCGGGGTAAGGGTGAAAAGGCGGGGTAAGAGCCCACCGGTCCGGATGGTGACATCCGTTCGCATGGTAAACCTCACGGGGTGCAAGATCAAGCAGGCAGTATGTACCGCTGGTTATGACGCTGTCGGGTAGATCGCAAGATCCCGGTAGTGATACCGGGACCAGATAAATGATTACCGTCCCGCTAACCCGGGATACAGAATTCGGCTTACAGGGTCTGTCGCAGGAATATTGAAAAGGCTGCATCACATGTTGGTGCAGCCTTTTTTTTCGGGTGCCAGCACCGGGCAGATTGATCAGAAACTGCCCGGCAGGGCGCATTCACCCGGGAGAGTGAAAGCATGCCATGCACCCGGAAGCGTGGGTTCGCAAAAAGACATAAATCCGACACGAGGTGAAATCCGATTATGTCATCGCCTTCCATAAGGAAGGGCCTACTGCCTTATGGCGTCTTTCATTCTGCGGCTCACTTCGCGTTTCGCATCTTTCTCTGCCATTGTGGCCCGCTTGTCGTACTGTTTCTTGCCTCTTGCCACGCCCAGCAGTACCTTCGCCAGGCCTTTTTTGAAATAGACTTTCAACGGCAGAAGCGTCATCGCCTTCTGACTTACAGCCCGGTCGATTTTGTCGATTTCATCTTTGTGCAGCAGCAGTTTGCGGATGCGCCGGGGCTCGTGGTTGGTATAGGTGCCGAATTCGAATTCCTTGATGTAGAAATCCTTCAGAAACACCTCACCGTTTTTGAGAAAGGCAAACGCGTCGGTGAAATTGGCATTGCCCTGCCGCAGGGACTTCACCTCGGTTCCCTGCAGAACGATTCCGGCTTCATAGGTTTTATCGATGAAATAATCGAAGTATGCTTTCTTATTCTGAAGAACCGGTGTGCTTTTTTTCTGTTGTTGTGGTTTTGCAGCCATTTCAGTCTGCCACACCCTCGGGTATGGGCCTCCCCATTTGTGTATAGATTCCTTCAATCTGTTCGATTTCGGCCTGTGCCCGGCTGTTTTCAGGATCGAGCTGCATCACCCTTCTGAAATGCCGTAATGCGCCACCCATCCGTTCCGACATCTGAACGGAGTCGGCGGAATAGGTTAGCCAGAGTCCGTACAACAGGTGTGTATCGCGTTTGAGCTGCATCACCTGTGGGTCATTCTGGTCGGCGTTGCCGAGCAGATCAAGCGCCTGTTCGTACTCATCGAGTTCCACAAGGTAAACCACCTGCTGCGTAAGTGGCATACCGGATAAATCCGGCGCCGCCGTGTCGGGTCCGTTTGCTGCATCCTGTTGGCTGCATGCAGCGATTATGAAAATGAGTGAGAGAACGGCAAAGATTCTGTAATACATTGAACGTGATATTGATAATTAAATGCGATGTTAAAATTAACCTTAACTGTCTGAATCAGATCAGATAAAGGGGATTTGGACTTATGCAGAGCAGGAATATTGCCATCGTGGACCACCCGAGTATTTTTCGTCCGCGGGTAAGCGGAATGGTGTAGGTTACAGGCGGATGTTCAATTCTGACGAGAAATACGAGGAATAGTGCAAAAAGTATCCAGGCTGTGTAGCCGTTAATATTCTCCATCCCTAAAAATACGTAAATCATCAGGGCCGAGGCAATCATCGAGATGGCCATTACAGCCGATATCCACAGCTGAGAACCCCGGTAGGCTTTGTGGAGCAGCATATAGACGATCAGTGCCCAGGCCGACCAGACGAGACCCTGCGCCCAGGCCGTGTGATCTGTGAGCCACTGCACCAGCGGCGGGATTACACCCAGGCTGGCAAGTGTTATAACAATGCCGAAAAACACCCGTGCGATGATCTTATGCTTTCTGTAACCGACCAGCCCGAACAGGATGTGCCCTCCATCAAGCTGTCCCACGGGCATCAGGTTAAGTGCCGTAAAGAACAGCCCGAGCCAGCCTGCAAACAGAAACGGATAGTGGTACGCTTCCCATAGCGGGGGAGCGTTGTCGTAGAACGATGCGATTAAGCCATACAACAGGGTGTTGCCAAGCATCAGTAACTGGCCCTCGCCAACCTCCGGCGGCTCATCGGGGAATGTGCCGTGTTCCTGCACATAGGCCACGGTGGTTTCATGGCCGGCAAAGCCTTCAAGGAATTCCGGACCGGGAAGGGTTTCAAAGCCCCATATAAGGATGCCCAGCGATACAACAAAACCCGCAATCGGGCCGGCGATGCCGATATCGAAAAGTTTTACAGTATCCCTCACCTGTTCTTTAATGCGGATTACGGCGCCAATGGTTCCGATAGGCGAGATGATGGGTAGTGGGATGAAATAGGGCAGTGTTGTTTTCACCCTGTGCCTCACAGCCGCAAAATAGTGGCCGAATTCATGAACGCCGAGAAATCCGAGCAACAGGGTGGCAAACAGGCCGCCATCGCGGGCAATGACCATGATATTGTCGACCCATGAAGCCGACTCTGCGAACCTTCCGACAGAAAATGCGCTGCTCATTACGGCACATGAAATGAACGTAAGAACAAACAGCAGCAGATGTTTTGCGATCGTTCTGCCTGTTAATTCGCTTCTCGGGTCACTCTCTCCGGTCTCTTCGGGAATATTTAGTGCGGGGTGCTGGCTCAAAATGGTTTATACTTCACGCGATATGGGCATTGTCATACATCGTGCACCGCCACGGCCTCTGCAGAGTTCGTGACCATGGAAATGTACGGCTGTTTTGGGGTCCTTCCCCGGTACGTACCTCTGGTCTCTGTAGGCATCGCCGAATTCAAACTGGTTCATAATCCTGTAACCATGCTCTTCTAATGCCTGGAATGTATTAATGTTACGTTCATAGCCGATAATAAGTCCGGGTGCCAGGGCGAATACATTGGCACCGTCTGACCACTGCTCACGCTGCTGATTGGTGATTTCCTCACCGCCACACTTGATGAACGTATATTCCCGCCCGGTTAATTCCTCGATTACCGATTTTAGCGACTCTCTGAGTTCCGTACAGACAACACCGTTCACAAGGGTCAGGTGAACCACATTGTTTCTTCTGTCGATAATGGCCGGCGGGTAGGCCACACATTCGTTTTCGCTGCAGAATGTGAAGATCGTATCGAGGTGCATCGACGATCGCTGCTTGGGTATATCTACAATCAGCACGTGTTCTACACCTTTTTTCAACAGCTGGCTGGATGCATTCATCAGCCCGCTGAAGGAGGTTCGTTCACTCATGCCGATCAGAACTATTTTGTCGGACAGAACAAGAATGTCGCCGCCCTCAATACTGTCGCCGGAGTCAATTTTTATGGCGTTTTTCCGGATTGTACTGAAAAGGGGATGATGATGGATCAGTGTTTCGGTGAGCAGAGATTCACGGATGCGGGCTTTCATGGCCGCCCTGGAAATAACGACTGATGTACCTACTACAGCCGCCAGGTCGCGCGTAAAAAGCAGATTAGGGGATGGAAGCAGGATAAAGTCGCGCAGAGCCGGGGTGGTGCCTTCGATAGCGAACTGAATGAGAGATTCCTCATCCAGTTTGTGAAGGTCGCTTTCAATGGTGTGCAGATTTTCGAATGGCAGCGTCTCGATAAGATTACCGATAAAATGGTGACGGGCATTCTCTTCCCTGAAACACTCCCTTATCAGGTCAACGATTTCAAATACTTTGCCACCCTCCGGCATTCCCGTTTTAATAAGATCGATCATACCGAGGTGTTCGCGGCGGGCATCATCCTCGAAAATGATGTCGTCGAACAGCAGGGCATTCTTGATGTCGGGATTTACCAGCGAAATTTCTCTTCCGGGCGTATGTACAATTACGGCCTTCAGACGGCCGGTTTCCGATGTTACCTCAATATTCATAACCACGCATTTTAAATGTCGGGTAATATACGGTTAGCGATCAGCTTAATAAAATCGGCGGACCTGATATTTTCGGAAATTCAGCCGCCCGGGTTCATCCGTTGTTTGCGCAGGGCATGCAGCCCGAGTTTTTGAGGTCCAATTACATGGATTAATGCACAGAAAGGCATGTAATCATGCGATGAATCTCTATTTGAGCTCCAGCTCTTCGCTCACGAAACTAAGGTCTTCGCGGTTTTCCGACTGATCGCTCAGGTGAAGCTCCATCTCGCTGCGCAGTTTCTGTATGGTCAATCCGCTGGTAAGGGCGCCGTTAAATGCGATGGAAATACGTCCGGTCTCCTCCGATACGACCACAACAAATACGTTGTTCGATTCGCTTACGCCCACCGCCGCCCGGTGCCTGGTACCGAAAACAGAAGAGATATTCGGATTCTGGCTGATCGGCAGATAGCAGCTTGCGGCCACAATACGGTCGTTGCGGATTACCAGCGCGCCGTCGTGAAGCGGTGTCTCCTTGTTGAATATGGTCATAATGAGCTTGCTGCTTACCCGGGCATCAATTTTGGTGCCCACGTCCACCAGGTCGTGCAGCGTTGAGCTTTTGGCAAATACGATAAGCGCCCCGGTTTTGGTCCGGGCCATGTTTTTTACGGCTTCTATAACCTCCTCAATTACGCTTTCCGATTCAATCCCACCAAAAAACCGGTCGAAATTCGTGTTCTGGCCAATCCGGTAGAGCAGCTTCCTTATTTCGGGCTGAAACAGGATGATCAGAGCAAGGATACCCACATCCATAAAGCGCCTGAGAATGAAATTAATGGTCGTAAGCCCCAGCGCGCTCACAAGTACATTGATCGCAAAGATGATGATGAGCCCGATAAAAGCGGGCACGGCAAATGAACCACGGATCCAGCTGTACAGATAGTACAGTACAAACGCTATGATCAGCGTTTCGAATAGATCCTTAAGTCCGAATTCAAGAAAGCCGAATGGTATCAAGGGAAGTAACTGCTGCCGTTTCTGATTAAGGTGGTGGATTTATTGCATTATAAATTAAAATTGAGTCAAATGCTTCCCTCACATCGTGTACACGAATAATTTTTGCCCCTTTTGTGAGGGCGTCGTAATGCACTGCCAGTGTTCCGGCCAGCCGTTTCTCCACCGGGCGGTTATCGAGCAGGTTTCCGATCATCGATTTGTTCGATGCCCCTACAAGAACAGGATACCCCGTATTCGCAAAGGTACTGATGCTGGAGAGCAGTGCCAGGTTATGCTCGAGTTTCTTGCCGAAGCCGATACCGGGATCGATTATGATGCTGCCCACCCCTTCACTCCGGGCAAATTCAGCCTGTGCGGTCAGAAAGGTATATACATCATCGATAACATTTCCGTATTCGGGATTCATCTGCATGGTTTTTGGGTCGCCCGATGAGTGCATTATAACGAGTGCGGCACCATACCGGGCGGCAAGTTCTGCAAACCGGGGTTCCTTTTTCAACCCGCTGATGTCGTTGATAAAATGGGCACCGGCTTCGAGGGCCACGCTTGCGACCTCGTATTTGGTGGTATCGATCGAAAAAAAGGTGTCGGGGAAGGCTTTTACCGCCTGTTCAAGAACGGGTTTTATTCTGGCAAGCTCATCCTGAAGAGAAACAGGCCCGGAGCCCGGCCGGGTAGACTCTCCCCCCACATCAATTATGGCAGCCCCTTCGCTGATCATCTGCCCGATCCGCTGCATGGCAACGGCAGCAGAATTAAATCTGCCTCCATCCGAAAAGGAATCGGGTGTAACATTGAGCACGCCCATTATTACGGGCGTTGTGAGGTCCAGCGTTTTACCGGCAGCTTTCAGCAGCATAATCGGTCAAAAAAAAGCACCGGCCTGAAAAAATATGAACCGGTGCCGGGTTTGGTTGAGAAGGATCGGCTGTTCAGGCGAAATCACCAGTCCTGAATAATATCATCGGTTGATTTCGGCTTGCCGGCCCATTCATCAGCGTCGGGGAGCGCATCCTTGGTTTCGTTGATGATATGGTCATCCCATTTTTCAGTAAGGCGCTCGTTCCATTCGATATAGTGTTCCCATTTTTCAGGCACTTCATCGTCGGGGAAAATGGCCTCAACAGGACATTCAGCCACACATGCATCGCAGTCGATGCAGTCATCCGGGCTGATTACCAGAAAATTTGGTCCTTCACGAAATGCGTCTACCGGGCATACCGAGGCGCAATTAGTATATTTACAGTTAATACAGGGTTCGGTTACTACGTATGCCATCTTAAAACTACTGGTTTAATGATTGATTGCGACTGGTATATATAAAGCGTACAGACAAAAAAAGCGTTCAGACAAAAGCAGGTGTGAACTTAGGCACAATACGAATTATTTCAAAATATGCCGCAGGCTGTCGGGATGCCCGTCGTTGGGAGCGGGGTCCAGATCAAGCAGGTTGCACATCAGTTCATACACATGAACCAACTGGAACGGATCGATACGCTCACCGGTACGGAAGCCCGGTCCGCTGGCCAGAAAGAATGCCTGCATCTCAGGAGCCCTGTGATCATACCCGTGAACGCCTCCGCTAATACCGCGCTGTTCCAGCCTGCTGCGCGTGGTAATGGCATATCCCACATCAGCAATCATGATGATATCGGGTACTCTGTGGTGGTTTTTGAAACGGTATACATCGGGCACATCCTGCTTCATGTAAACCGTATAGTTCTGCTCGGCGGCTTTCAGGGCCGAATAGACCTCTTCTGTTTTGCCCTCAACGGGCTGTAACATGCCCACGGGCGACCAGTCCCTCACAATAACATCATCAAGATTGATGATTTCGTCGATTACAATGGCACGCTCATCGGTTACCTGGGCCATGCCGTGGTCGCTGGTGATAATTATGTTCACCTTATCGCTCATGCCGGTATGCTCAAGCTCGTCGAGCAGATAGCCCAGTGCATTGTCCACGATGGTAACAGCGGCATACAGGGAGTCGGTCCAGGGCCCGTAGCGGTGCCCATAGGTATCGACTATGCTGAAATAGGTGGTCAAAAAATCGGGACGGCTATCGTCGCTGACCAGCAGCCAGCTGATTACCGAGTCGATGCGCGTTTCATGGGGGAGCGACCCGTCGAAGGGCATCCATCGCGTAGGCCGCACACCCATTATTTCCGCTTCCGAACCGGGCCAGAACATGGTGGCCGTGCGCATACCCTGGTTTTCTGCGGTCACCCAGATGGGTTCGCCTCCGTACCAGCGTCCGTCGGATACAGCTTCGCGATTACCCAGGCTGAACGATGCGTCCATTTCCGCATCGTACATATTGTTGGAGATCACGCCGGTATTTTCCGTGTAAAGGCCCGTGACCAGTGAATAGTGATTGGGAAAGGTTTTGGTCGGGAAAACCGGGATCATACCTTCGGCGAGTACGCCTTCTGCAATCAGGCGGTCGAATGCCGGCGTATCTACACTGTCGAGGTAGCCGGTCATCATGCCATCAATGGAGATGAGCAGCACCGGTGCCGGTCTGTCGGTGTCGGCAGTGCCACAGGAAATAAGCAACAATGGTAACAACAGAAATGAAAGAAGGGATAGATTACGCTTCATGGGATTTGGCAGGATTGTAATTCACATTGACTTATAGAACTTGTTCGATCCGCTAAAATAACCCATCTGGTTATTTATCTGAGAAAAATTTTAATCAGAGTCCCACACGTCAGCGTGAGCGCAGTGAGTAGCGCCAGCGACGAACGTAGTCGAACGGTGTGGGGCTTTTTTAAAAAGCCTCCCTGGCGCTGGCAATAATGCTTACACGCACCGCGATAAACCTCAACCCCGACCCAGTCTTTTTCCGTAATCAGGTTTGAGCCCGCTCTGAAAAGTCAAATTTTGCTGATTTCACCTCTTCATAGGGGCTTTAAAGGCAACATTTTTTAGCAAAAAGTAATTTTCGGAGTGGGCTCAGGTTTAAAATCTCAGCGTATATGGGAACGGTAAAAATGTACCAGCGTATCCTGAGAGGCGCCGGCCATATACATCAGGTAAACCATGGTAAATATGAGCTGCAGCCTGATGATGCCGTTCTCCCGGTATTTGCGGGCCGAAGTGACAACAGACGCTTCAAGCACCACAAACCGTGATTTGTCAATGAGCCGCCCCGCAAATTCGTAATCTTCCATAACGATCAAATCTGTAACGAACCCGCCGGTCGCCGCATAAACCTCTTTTTTTACAAACAGGCTTTGGTCGCCGAACCTCAGATACCGCGTATTGAACCGGGTAAACCAGCTGTAGAAGGTCAGAATGGGATGCCGCTGTTCAAAACGGAGCCTGAAACAGCCCGAGCCCGCTCCGTTTGCAACCGCACGGATTATCAAATGATGGAAACCGTCGGGCGGAAGTGTATCGGCATGCAGAAAATAGAGGATGTCGCCGGTGGCCGCCCTCGCCCCGGCATCCATCTGATACGCCCTGCCGGGCCGGGCACATGCGATGAGGGTGGCGCCATGCTCCCCGGCGATACGGGCAGTGTGGTCGGTACTGCCGCCATCGCAGACCAGGATTTCGTATTCCGCCGATCCGGCAAGCAGCTCATTCAGCCGCTTGAGAAGTACGGGCAGCGATCCGGCTTCGTTGAGTACGGGAATGATGATACTGAGCATTATCCGGTATGATTTCCGGTGAAGATCCTTTTTTCAAGATGTGGAAAAAAGGCCAGATCATCACTATCGTCAAGGTCGCGAAGCTGCCTGAGCAGGGCCACCGACAGTCCGGCATCAGCCGCATCACCCATCGTTGATGCGAGTACGGTGGTGGTGCTCCAGTTTTTATCCTTAAAAAGGGGGGCATGAACCTGCTTCATACCAAGCAGGTAATAACCACCGTCCAGGGCCGGACCTGTAACAAGATCATGGGTATCGAGTTCCCGGAAAGCTTCTTCCAGCAGCGCCGTACTGATCTCCGGGCAGTCGGTACCGATGATGCAGATCTTGTGAAAACCCTTGTTTTTCACTTCCGTAAAGGCATTCAGCATGCGCTCACCGAGGTTGTCGCCGGTCTGAACAGCCACGGTACAGTTTTCACCGTTGCGGAACGCGTGAACGCGTGCCTGATGCTCTTCTGCAGATGCATCCCCGGGCAGCGCCTCGTCAAAGTAGAGGAAAACGGATATGCCGGCCAGGTTTTTTACGGCTTCGGCGGTGATCGAAAGCAGTTCAAGGTAGATCCACAGGGCTTTTTCGTTGCCAATTCCGGCAGCAAGTCGGGTTTTTACGTGACCCTCCGTTGGATTTTTCAGAAAAACGATAAGTGCACTACGCTCTTTTCTCATGATCATAATCAGGCTATGGCGCCACCACAGCTGCTTCCGGCACCGGCCGTGCAGCCGTAGCAGTGCTGATCGATTACAATGGTACGTTCGTTCAGCCTGGCCAGATCGAAATCGCGCAGATGCCGCGGCGCGCTGCTGTTTACTTTCATCTGCAGCATCTGGTTGAAATCGCAATCATACAGGTAGCCATCCCAGCCAACCGATATGATATTCCGGCACATTACATTGGCCGCGGCAGACGGGTTGTACGCGTTTACAAGTTTGGTCATGTAGTCATCCACATTTCCCGACATGATCAGGAAGTCGAGGAAGCGGCTGATGGGCAGGTTGGTGATGGCAAACAGATTGTTGAAGCTGATGTCGTGGTTCTTTTTGAGTACCCTCCTGAAATCGGCTTCCATGGTTTTCTGGTTCGCGGGAAGAAATGCCCCGGTGGGATTGTAGGCGAGGTTCAGCATCAGGTCCGATTCAGACTGGGCGTAACCCACCGCATTCAGCATCTGAAGGCCAATAATGGATTTGTCGAATACGCCATCACCGCGCTGCGCGTCGGTATTTCGTTGCAGGTAATAGGGCAGGGAGGCCACGACCTCCACACCATGTTCGGCGAAAAACAGCGGCAGTTCGCGGTATTTCGGGTTTACGGTTAGAATGGTGAGGTTGCTGCGAACGATAATATGCTTGTTGAGTGCCTTTATCTCTTCGACAAACCAGCGGAAATGGGGGTTCATCTCCGGTGCACCGCCGGTGAGGTCGACCGTTCCGATATCGGTATCCCTGACGGCATCAAGGCAGAGCTCCATGGTTTCACGGGTCATAATCTCTTTCCGGTCGGGCCCGGCATCCACGTGGCAGTGTTTGCAGGTTTCGTTGCACATATAGCCGACATTCACCTGGAATATATCAATTCCCGTTGGTTTGAGGGGATGCAGCCCGGTATCACGGAGTTTGTCGCCGAATTTGGGTACGTTTTTCAGGGTTTCGCTGCCATTGTTCAGTATTTCGAGCTGAAGTTCGGGCTGGGAGAGACGGTGTTCTGCGGCTTTAAGAGATTTCATGAATTACATGGAGATTTTTTTGACCTTATTCATCATCTGAACGGAATGTACCAGGGAGGCCCCACCCCGTATGGCAGCAGAAACGTGTACGGCTTCCATCATCTGCATTTCATTGGATCCTTTTTCGAGACAGTCGGTAGTATAGGCATCTATACAGTACGGGCACTGAACGGCGTGGGACACAGCCAGGGCAATGAGAGCTTTCTCCCGCTCAGAAAGGGCGCCTTCGGCAAACACAGCCCCGTAATAGTCAAAGAATTTTTTGGACAGTTCGGGCCCGAACTCGCCGATACTGCCGAATTTGGCAAGGTCTTCAGGATTGTAGTAGGTATCGCTCATGGTTTTGTTTTAAGCAAGCCTCGAAAACCAGGAATTTCCAAGGGTATGGTTAGGGGTATCGTAATATGTTTCATTATATGTGGTGTATATCCCTGATGGTCAAAATCCTGATTATCAGAGACTGTAGAATCACAGATTTGTAACATTTCGCTGTTGCTGTGATTGATTTAACTGCAGCCCGCGTGTACATTCGGCGGCTGCATATGCTGTGAAGATAACCCGAAAAGTATAATCAGAATTCGAATGATACCATAAAGGATTCAGCAAACAGCTGCATAACAGCACCTGATAATTCCGTATTTTACCTGGCTGAAAACTATCGGCTGAATTACATTTTGCAATAAAGCGAATGTACAACAGTTAAAAAGAGATTTGTAAACAAAAAAAAATTAATACTATGAATAAAATAATTCTATTCACCTTTCTATTCTTTATTTCTGCATCAGTCATCAATGAGATACACGCACAGGGCCAGAACGACCCGCAGCGCTTCGGGCTCGGTATTATGATCGGTGAACCTACAGGTATTACCGGTAAATACTGGATGAGCACAACGAATGCCCTTGCCGGTGGTGTAGCCTGGTCATTCAGCGGACCGTCGCACCGCAGATCAGGCAATATTCACCTGCATCTCGATTATCAGGCGCATAATTTTAACCTGTTCAATGTGGAGCAGGGTACAATGGGCTTCTACTACGGCATCGGCGGCAGGCTGAGAACCGGTGGTAATGCAAACATCGGTGTCAGGATTCCTTTGGGCCTGAACTACCTGTTTGCCGACAATCCGCTTGAGATATACTTTGAGATTGTTCCTATCCTGGATCTGATGCCGCAAACAGATCTTTCAGGTAATGGCGGAATTGGTATCCGCTACTATTTCTGAGAGCGCTATAACGGCAGATAAGCGGGCTTACAGCGATCGTGGATCGTGGATCAGCGATCTTGGATCAGGGATCCTGGATCAGCGATCGCTCAGGCCGGTTCTTTTTTCAGCCTGTGCACAAATCCCTCCCTGGCCAGTTGCAGCGATTTGAAATAGTCGCGGTACTGGTACAGTTTTTTGTCGGTTTCGAGCAGGTCTTCATCGGTTGAATCCGGGTCGTGATGGGTCAGGATCAGCTCCTTCACACCTGCTTCGGCCGCAATTTCTACGGCTTCCTGCCAGGCCGAGTGGCCCCAGCCTTTTTTTGACGGGTATGCCGAGCGTTCGTACTGCCCATCATGTATCAGCAGATCGGCATCGGAGAGGAAATTTCTCATCTGCACCCTGAAATCCTGGATAATCCCATTTTCGATGGGTTCCAGCTCATTGTCGGGTGCATAAACTATGGTTTTGTTGCCGGTCCTGAGTTTGTACATGGCTGTGGTACGGGCATGGTTGGCCGGCATAAACTCAACGGTGTATCCTTCGTAAACCTGCTCATATGCCACCTGGGTTACATATTTCATGGTGGCTTTGAAATTGTCGGTGGTTGTGGGGAAATAATTTTGCGACATCAGCCCCTGCATCACTTCATGGCACTGAAGTTTTTGCTGAGTGGGCATATGAATGGCAAAATTGTTATGCCGGGAAAAGAAGGGCTTGAAAAATGGGAAACCCTGGATGTGGTCCCAGTGTGAGTGGGTAATAAAAATACGCCCGTGAATTCTTTTACCGGAATTCATCAGTTCGTTTCCAAGTCCGTGAATGCCTGTTCCCGAATCAAACACGATCAGCCCGTCGTTATCGGGCAGAACAATCTGCACACAGGAGGTATTGCCGCCGTAGAGCATATGCTCTTTACCCGGCCGTGCGGTTGACCCCCGCACACCCCATAAACGTATTTGAACATCCGGGGACATATAACTTTCGACGGTATGTATGAATGTATCGATGGAGAACGTCGTCATCCTCCACTCGACATCAGTTGTGTCCGGTATGCTGTCGTCATATCCGTTTCGTTCCTGTGCGAAAAGTACGAACTTGCTTTGAGATGCGAAAATACGGGATTTAAGGCGCAGCATATCACTACAGCCCTGCTCTCCCAAAGACTCTGTATCAACAAAGATCAGCCCGGGTTTATCCGACTGAATATGGTTGGCAGCATCATCCAGGTTGTGTGTTACAGTTATATCACACCCCAGATTCCGTGATCGGTTCCTCAGTCTGTTGGCAACGCCACCATTTTTATGAACAAGTAATATCTTCTTGATGTTATCAGACATTATAAACGTTGAACCGCCCGGGTATAGGTAAAGGTTGACCAGTCAATTTTATTTCCGTCGAGATTGTCGAAATAGTTATCGATTCGGATGATTAGTTGACCTATTATATCCGTATTCAGGAAAAATGATTCACTGAAATTCAATTAATGTGTGGGTTAAGTACATGCCTGGCAGATATCAGGGCCGTTTTATCCTTCATTTCTTAGGTTTAGCAGTGTTTGAGATTGCCACATTTTTCTGTTGGGGCACATCATTTTACGCTTTTATACCTATATCGTTGACCGGTTATTCAGCCAGGTATAAGAGTAACAGACCTGTTTTGAATGGCGTGCTGCTTCGGGCCGTGACGCTGACCATGCCCTGATGCTGTAAACCAGTATGCTGTAAACCCGGGTGAAGTTTTTTCACAACGGCGCTTCTGCGATTTTGATAATGATCAGGTAACAGACGAAAGACGTTCAGGGTGGCCTTGTGCTATTCCTCCGAGCTTAGCTGATCGATTTTCTCCTGCTTCTCCCTGATTTTTTTCTCGGCCTCGTCAATATTATTCTGGATCTGTTCCCTAAGCTCAAGGCCTTTTTTATTTGGCTTGATGTAGGTCATGGTATCGCTGTAATTGAGAATGGTACTTTTCAGTTCATCACACTCACGGCGCAGCTTGAATATTTCCTGCTGAACCCTTTTGTCGCCCCTGTCGGGTGCAGGTGCCCTGCCGGGCCGCTGTTCGTCGTGTGACCCCTTATGGGATGCCCTTGCTTTACCGTAAATGAGGTCGAGTGCGCTTTTATACTCCGCCCAGATGGTGTCCTTGAATTTGATGGGCACAAAACCGATGCTTTTATATTCGTCCTGCAGGGCTTTTACCTTATCGATTGCCTCCGATGGATCTTCAAGTTCTGCAAGGGCGGTAATTTTGCCGATGATTTCCCTTTTCTTCTCAAGATTTTCCTTCTGATCTACCCGTACATCCTTAAAGAAACTGCGCCGTTTCTTGTAGAAGTCATCCATTGCTTTTTTGAAACGGTTCCAGACCGGGTTTGTCTTTTTGCGGGGAACAGGGCCTGCTTTTTTCCACTCGGCCAGCAGTTTCACCATCTCGTCGGCGGCGGTCTTGAAATTTTCGGCATCGGCAAGTGCTTCGGCCTGTACGCAAAGTGCGACTTTCTGCTCGTAGTTCTGGTTTTCCTGCTCCCTGATAACATCAATGTTTTCAGATTTCAGTTTGTTGAATGCATCGGATGCGGCCTTGAATTCGTCCCACAGCTTGTCGTTCAGTTCTTTTGGAACCGGGCCGATTTTCTTCCATTCGTTATGCAGGCGGTTAATGGTACGAACTCCCTTGGCCAGGTCTTTTTCGTCGTTCAGTGATACAGCCTTGCGGATGAGCCGCTGCTTAGATTTTATATTCGACTCAAGGTCTTTTTTATAGCTTTCATCGTGCTCGGCCTTGATGGTGTAATAGGAGTCGCGAACTATTTTAAAGCGATCCCAGACCTCATCCTCTTTTTCTTTGGGCACGTGCTTGATCTTACGCCACTGACGTGTGAGTTCGTCGATCTCCTTATCCAGGTTTTCCCAGTTTTCCACATCAGGTCCGGCCTTTTTGGTGACAAGCTCCATTTTTTCGATGATCATAAGCTTGCCGGTGAGGTTTTCCTCCTCTTTTTCCCTCACTTTTACCAGGTATTCCACACGTTTTTCGTCGAACACCTCCAAAAGCTTGTTGAATGTTTCATTCTGTTCTGAAAGAGGTGCGCCGGATGGCAATTGTTTGATGTCATCCCATTTTCTGCGTATTGAAGCCACTTCACCTGCTGCCTGCCATCTTTTCTGATCAATGATTTTCTGAAGCCGTTCAAGCAGGTTTACACGGTAGTCGAGATTCTTCTGGCGTTTTTCCTTAAGATGATCGTAGTGCTCCGATTTTCTGGCATTGAAGGTTTCGAGAGCTTTATCAACCCGGTTTCTGAGTGCATCCTTGCGCGATGCATCCAGTTCGGGACCTTCATTCCAGCTGTCATAGATGGAGGCAAACAGCTGGGGGATATGAGACCAGTCGGTCTGCCGGGCATAGTCGTTCGCTTTGCTGACCAGGTCCAGATAGTATTGCTCTTCTTCCGAGACCGGCCCGTCAGAAATTTCTTCATCCGCTTGTGCTGTTTCGCCGGTTTCACCGGTCTTGCCGGTATCAGGGGCCGGGGCTTTGTCATCAGCGCCAGCAGTGTCCGTATCACTATTTTCATCTGAAACTGCCTGTGCGGGTTCGGTTTCACCGGTCTTGCCGGTATCAGGAGCCGGGGCTATGTCATCAGTGGCAGCGGTGTCCGTATCACTTATTTCTTCTGAAACGGGCTGAGCGGGTTCGGTTTCACCGGCTGCATCTGCAGGTGATGATTCAACATTGGTAGCCGCATCGGTGTCGGTTGCAGTACCAGCTTTGGCTTCCGATACGTCGTCGCCGGTGGTGTCAATGGGTGCAGATTCGTCGGCATCGGATTCTGCGGTCACTTCAGAGTCGGGTGATTTTCCGGGGCCGGTTTCATCGCCGGGTGCCTCATCAGCGGTGGTTGGCAGTTCGTTTTTTGCTTTGTCGATCAAATCAGCAATGGCATCGAAATCGCCGATCACATCAGCCAAGGCGAGTTGCTCAGCGATGCGGTCAAGGGCTTCTGCGCTGGCAGCCCCGGCGATTTCAGCAGCGGCCTGTTTCCAAAGTTCAGTATAGGCATCCTGATATTCTTTAAGAGCAGCCTCAAATTCATCGGGATTGATGTCGGCTATTTTCCGTTCAGCCGACAGGCGGTTTTCTTTCCGGATTAGATGCCCTTCTCCGGATATATAGCAATGGTTATCGCTGTAGATGATGTTGATTTGCTGATCTTTAGGTTCCATAATATGGCCTGTTCGCTCTCCGGTTTATCCCCGGCGTTCTGTGCCGGATTAAACGGGTACATTCTGTTTCAATTGATATTGCTAAAAATACGTTAATAGCAGCTTTCTTGAAAAAAAGCTTTAGAGGTTCATGTTATTATCATAATATTGATAATGTTGTGTTTACGCAATACAGAGCGTTTGGCCTCAGCTTTTGCAGATGGTTTTGTGGAATATTGAGGCCGGTACATCCACAAACCTGCCCGGAAGCATGGTGCTTCTGATATTGCAGGGTGGCAGAATCGGGACCGGGAAAATATTCTCCGCCGGCTGGCAATGGGCCGTTTGATGCCCATGGGATGTATGACCAATGCAGTATGCATTACAGTGCGGAATGCAGATCAGTTATACGAGGCCTTCAGAGGATTTGAAAACCATAAAAAAAGCCGGTATTACCCGGCTTGAAAAATTGATTCTAATTTTTTTGCTGGAAGAGATGCACATCCCGCTGCGGGAATGGAATGCTGATGCCTTCCTTGTCGAAGGTCTGCTTCACTTTTTTGATAATATCGAACCGGAGGGCCCAGTAGTCTTCCTTTTTGCACCATGGGCGTACTACGAAGTCGACCGAGCTGTCGCCCAGTTCCGATACGGCTATCATCGGGGCGGGATCTTTAAGTACCCTTTCGTCATCTTCCAGAATACGTTTGAGTACGGTCATCGCTTTGTCGATGTCGTCGGAATAGCCGATACCGAATACCATATCGTTACGGCGGGTGTCGTTGCGGGAGAAGTTTTTGATCTCGCTGCCCCAAACCGATGAATTGGGCACCATTACAAATACATTGTCTGGTGTGTGCAGCTGTGTTGTAAATAAGCTGATCTCGTCTACCACACCGCTGGTGCCGCCGGCTATAATAAAATCACCTATCCTGAATGGCCGGAGTGTTAGCAGCATAACGCCCGAGGCAACATTCGAAAGTGTTCCCTGCAAGGCGAGGCCAATGGCAAGGCCAGCAGCACCAAGAATGGCGATAAAGCTGGTGATTCTCATGCCAAAGTTATCCAGAACAAGGATAAAAACGACAATAAGTACCAGGAATTTGACCGTTTTGGAGATGAGCGGCGACAGGGTGTCGTCGATTTTGGGGGATTTGTCGCAGGCTTTTCTAACCCTGTTTCCAGCCCATTTTGATACAATATAGCCCACATAGAGCATGATTATTGCCAGAATTACGGGTATCGCATTTTCGACAAATAAAGGCAAAGCCTCGCCTAACATTTCTTCTAACTGATCCATAGCTTTCTCATATTTATTATTGTTAATATTGGAATAAGAGAGATGGGGGTAACCGGCGATGGGCATGCCGTATTTTACATGGCAACCGGGCGGACGCGCCTTCTGACCGTGTTCCCGCCAATAAATAATTCCTGAAGGATACGTAAAACTTACTTAACATGTAAAGAATGAAACAACAATTGCCGTGACCGTATAAGCAGGTGCTTCGGGTGATTAACTGGTGCAAAGGGTGAATAATTAAAAAATATTGTGTTATACAAATCGGATCATATCGTTTTTTATGCAGGGGTGCTTGGACTGATCATATACCTGATCATGAGGCCATCGATCGACCTGCATTCGGGCGTATCAATACAGCAGGGTCGTGAAGAGGTTGAACAGCGGATGTCGGAACTTGCGCTGGACCTGGGTGTGGATACCGGTCCGTATGTTGTTTTTGCTACAAGAATGCAGGATGCTGCTCTGTTTGCCAGACTGCAGGATTCCGTATTTACGAATACAAACCTGACCCCTTCGATGGCCAACAGGGCTACTTACCCGCTTTCGGGTTGGCATGTGTTTCTCAGCCGGATTACGGATGCACCGGGCGTTTTTCCGTCGGAACATCATTTTTTCGAAAATCTTGGGATCCTTTTTTTCAATATCGACGATCACCTGAGGGTGCGGCATGCCGAGGTGCATCCATCTGTTGATTCCGGCCCATGGAAAATTGAAGATCCTGTGGAACTTGCCAGCCACATCATTTTTGATCAGTTCGGTTATGAAGGCCGGTTTTACCGGTTGCTTCCGGATGAAATGGCTGGTATTGCCGGGGAGGGCAGCATCCGGCTGATTTATGAAAAGATCGCCAGGGGATCAGCCGGGCCGGAATTTCTTGAAATAACCCTTGATATACATAATGGCGCCGGTTCAGAAACATTCGGTTTCAGAAAATTCCGAACCAGGTATTACAATAATGAAAGCTATATGCTGCGGGGCAGTAACCAGTCATTTGATGCTTTCAACCCGGTACTTCTGGGATATGCAGCGAATATGCTGGTGGTTTTCGTTATCCTTTTCATTGGAATACGACAGATTTTCAGGGGACGTGTTGAATGGAGAAGAGGGCTTTCACTTGGCCTTCTGGTGGCGGTTGCCTACTTCATGTGGGCATTTCTGTTTCTGCAGCCCACATATTACAGGTTGTTCAGCCCTCAGCTGGTTTTTGTAGATCAAATCTCAAACGCGGTAACCGGTTTGGTGTTCGGGTTTTATGTATGTATCGGTTATATCGCGTGGGAATCGATTTCAAGAGAGCACAATATCAAGGATATAAGGATTTTTGATACGGTCTGGCAGGCTCGTTTTTTCCATGCCGACACCGGCAAGGCCATTTTGTCGGGGTATGCGGTTGCCGGAATCCTGCTGGCCATACTTTCAGCAGGGTTGTTCGCATTCGGTGCCGTTTTTACCCAGTACGATTCAGCGCTGCAGGCCATCAGGGAACCATCGTCGCTTATTCCTGCCGTCTCCGCCGGCCTGAATGTATGGATGACAGCCGTTATTATCGGATTTGTGAACTTCGGTGTGATAGTTAACTATCTGAGGATAAAAATCAGAAAAGCAGCTGTGTTTATTCCGGTCGCCTCCCTGTTTACGGGTTTTATGTTCATGTTGCTGAGCCGGATTGTAACTACCACGGCCGGATTCTGGCAGGAACTTATCATTTTTTCGGCAGCAGGGTTGCCGTTATTGATCTGCTACCTCTATTTCGGCCTGATGAGTGTGCTGTTCTCGGCCTGGGCTGTTAAACTGATGATAATGCTGCCGCCTTTTCTTGATTCGGGCAGTTCCGATGTTTTTACAAATGGCCTGATTCTGTTACTTCTTTTCATTCTGCCACTTTTACACGGAATACTCACCTATCTGTATGGTTCAAGGCTCCCGGAAGACGCCGTATATATTCCTGAGTATGAGCAAAAACTGGCGAAGCAGCTTCGGTTTGAAAGGGAGTTTGAAATCGCCAAATCGAGCCAGCATGCGCTCATGCCCAAAAACGCACCAGAATTGCCTGGTATAGATGTACAGGGTTTTTTCATCCCTTCATTTGAAGTAGGCGGCGATTTTTACGATTTCTCGGTTCAGGTCGACGAAAATAATAAACCGAAGGCTCTGGCCATTGCGGTTGCCGATGTATCAGGTAAATCGATCAAGGCGGCGTTCAGTGCCATATTTACCAGTGGACTGCTGTTATCGGGAATGCGAAATAATACACCCGAGCAGGTTCTCAGGCAGGCCAATCCATTGTTGTACCAGAAGACGGATGCCCAGACATTCATAACCTGCCAGGTCTGTACATATAACATGGGAACAGGCATACTGCGCGTTGCTAATGCCGGGCACTGCCCTCCACTGATTAAACGGGGCGGCGAAATAATTGAAATGAAGCTTCCGGCACCCAAATACCCCCTTGGTGTTCGGCCGGATGTACCCTACACAGCAGTTGAAATCATACTGGAACGTGGCGATGTGTTGTTTCTCTATTCCGATGGTTTACCGGAAGCCAGAAACAGGGAAGGTGACCGGATGGAGTTTGAGGGTGTCAGGAAAATTCTGACCGATCTGGATACCGGCAGCCTGGGTTCGGCGGAAATCTGTGATCACATTCGCAGAACGATTCTCACTTACAGCGACTATGAACTTGCCGACGATACAACCGTTGTCTGCCTGAAGGTGAACTGAACCGGATACAGGAAAATGTTTTCAGGGCAGACTGGCGGGTTAAATTATAGTTTCAGGATAGGTTATTATTGACGATTTTTAGATGAAGCACTTATAATTGTTGTAAAAAGCTCAAAATTTTCTGCAACAAAAGTGCTGATCGGGTGTTAATATTAAAATGTTTTAATATATTCCCGCTAAAACTTATCAAAAATCAACACTATGCCGTTGAAAGCTATAGCCGCCATTTTCCTGTTACCGATTGTACTTTTACTGCTTACCTCCTGCGGGCCGACCGACAGTGAGCGGCATCGCAGTGAAATCGCCAGGCAGGATTCTCTTGCCAGGATCCGCGCCGACAGTATAGCAATGGCGTTCAATCAGAATATTGACCAGGCACGCGACATCCGTTCGCTGATGGACACTACAAGGCGGCCACCGGCCGATGAACCGGATAAAGTGGAGGCTGAGGCCGGGCAGTCCGAGCCACCTGCCACCGAACCGGATAAAGCCGGGCAACCTGCAGCCGTTGCCGAACAGGTGCGGCAGGCAACCCCTGAACCTGAAAAAACAGTAACTGCTGCACCGGAGCGGCCTGCGGCGGCCCCGCAGCAAACGGCACAGGCGGCACCTGCTGCACAGCCACGCCGATCCGATTCTGCCGCTACCACGATCAACATTGCCGATGAGCTTGCCCCCAGCGTTACCGGTGGCAGATATACCATTCAACTTGGTACCTGGCGCAATCAGGATCTAGCAAAAGCGGAAATTGAGCAGCTGCATGAGTGGGGATTTACCAATACCCGGCTGATCCGTATGCAGGTGAACCGCGAGGATGAATTGTTCTATGTAATTCGGATGGGCCGTTATGATGGTTTTAGCATAGCGCGTCAACAGGCCAATCATCTGAACATGGAATTTGGCAAAGATGCGGTGGTGATCGATCTGAGTCCGTCGATGTGATTTACCTGAACCGCTGATTTTAAAAAGCCCCGGTTAAACAGAGATGTGTAACCGGGGCTTTTTGTTTATAAGGGATGTGTGCAGACGCACTGAATAGTTAAGGTGTGAATATTTAAGGTGAGTCTGCAGTCTGATTCGATGCTGATTCCTGAAGGCGGAATACCACCGGCTGGGTCATGCGGACTTTAACGGGCCGCCCCCTCTGAATACCAGGTGTAAACTTCATATGCATGATGGCATCAACAGCTGCCTCATCGGCCCCGCCACCGATACCGCGCAATACCCTCGGGTTTAAAACACTGCCATCTTCATCCACAACAAACTGTATAATTACACGCCCTTCAATACCGGCCCGCCGTGCCATTTCAGGGTAGCGTAATGCATCATAAAAAGCCATCACCCCGCCGATCATTTCCGGCATCTGTTCAACGGCAGCAAACACATCAGGATCATTATCGGTGGCATCGGCCGTATTAAACGCAGAGGCCAGATTTGAAGGCAGTGCATTTCGCTCGTTCAGCACTACGCTAATGGCATGCAAACGTGCCGCCATCTCTGAAATTTCAGGTTGATTGGCTATAATGTCGGCAGCATTAATGTCGGCCGCAGTTGCATCCCGGCCAATATTGTTTTCGCGGTTGCGGAGCGATATGGTCAGTTTTTCTCTGAGTTCTTTGTGTTCATTCAGAAGCTCGTCGGTCGATAACGATTCAAAATCCTCTGAAGATACTGTTACGGAGGGTTCATCACCCGGGCCTTTAATGTTATCGGAGCAGGCCATGAACAGGCTGGTGCTGCCCAGAACGGCTAATCCGAGTATGAGTCCGGCAAAACGACGGCCGGTTATGGTAGTATTCCGATGCTGATTCATTACGCTTATCCTTTCCTTGATGTTGGACGGTTTTGCCATTCCGGCTGTAAGATCGGGTCCGTATTCAGGCTGAAGGTATTTGACCAGAGCAAGAGCGTACCCTTTTGTGTTGAGAGTGGTGTTTTCGGTTAGAACTTCGGCATCGCAGCAGATTTCCCGGTAGTGTTCCAGTTTACGGGCCATTGTATGTACGAGGGGGTGGAAAACAAAGAGTGAACGTATTATTTGTTCAGCCCACATCCACAGATAGTCTCCGCGGCGGATGTGGGTAAGTTCATGCATCAGAATATGCTCAAGATCGTTGTGATCGGTGTCCGGCGGGAGTACGATTACGGGTTTGACGGCTCCAAAGGTTACCGGCACGTTTATCCGGTCTGATTCGAAGAGACCGATCTGCCTGCCGGGGGCAAGCTGTGCAGCCAGTTTATTGAAAATTGAGCGTGTTTCACTATGCGTAACAGGGCTGAGTGTTTTTCTGATCCGGCGCAGATGGCCGTAGCTGTAGCCCAGGCGAATAAGCCTTACGAGAGCAAAGGCGAAGGCCATTGCGGTTGCTATTCCTATGAAAAAATATGGATTGCCGGCCGCAGGACCCGAAACGGGCTCCGGTATTGAACCCATCCAAAAAAGTGCATCCAGGTTTATACTGAAGGCGATACCTGCCTCGGATTCAGCGCCCCTGAACCAGCTGAACGGATTCAGGCTCAACGCAGCCAGGAGGCCGGCAGGAAGTGCCAGTAACAGCGCTTCATAGACGTAGAAACGTGTAAAGGCGTGACCGCGCCGGCTGATCATGAATAAGGCGATGACGATGCCCGCGGTTACGGTCCACAGCAGAACCGGAATCCAGAAATAGCCGGTGGCCGCTTCGCCCAGTCGTATTAGTGCATTACCCGTTGAATCCATGTTACTCCTGTTTCATGTTTCTGATGAGCTCCAGAAGTTCGCTGCGCTCGCTGTCGGATATCTGTTCACTGCTTACGAGGGTCTGAAGCAGCGCGGCGGGCGAACCGTCGAACACTTTTTTTACCAGATTGCCAATCAGGCTCTGCTTTACCCTGTCGGGAGGGATGGCCGCCGAATAGACGTAGGCCATACCTTGCTTCTCGAAGCGCAGATAGCCTTTTTCCGCCAGGTTTTTCATTACGGTCATCACGGTGGTGTATGCCACTTTGCGATCACGAAGAATCCGTTCGTGAACATCAGAAACGGATGCACTGTCCAATTCCCAGACGTGATGAAGTATTTCCATTTCAGTTTCCCCGAGGGGAGTGAGCGATTTTTTCATAAGTAATCTGTTGTTACCGGCAGTTATTAGTCTACGCTCATCATAATACTATAAAGATAGTATATATGCAAATTTTGTTTTCAGAATGGTCAGCGTACGGCAGGTATTAAAGCTAAAATGTGATGTATCAGAATTGGATCGGCGTGAAACCGGCAGTTTATGACAAATACAATTATAGTGTAAATGAATGAAAACCATCAGAAATCGGGTTAAATGTGCGCATTAAGTAAAAAATTTTGATTTAATGCTATATAATTGTTATTCTCTTCTGCGCTCAAGTAGCGTCTCTCTTGATGAATAGTTAAGGGCATCGCATCTGAACAATGTGGTGCCCTATTTTTTTGGGGGGCTGTAACTATTCACTCCGTATACCGTAACAGGTGGTTTAACTGTAGAATTTGTTATCAGGTCTATGATTCTGTTATCAGCTTGTGTGTTCGGACAGCCCTTGCAACTCATTGCTGCAAGTCTATATTATGCGGCATCAACCACAGTATAAAAAAGTAATAACTGAAAATGAGCAGCTTCAACATTGACCGGCGCATTATTGATGATCTGGAAGTGATCGAACTGAACGGCGAGCTAGATGCACATACGGCACCACAGCTGGAAGAATCCATCAGAGAGCTTATCGACAGGCAGCGTTTCAAGATAATTGTGAACTGTACACGTCTGGAATACATCTCCAGCGCAGGCCTGGGTGTTTTTATGGCCTACATTGAAGATGTAAGGACCCTGGGTGGCGACATCAAGCTTACCAACCTGAAACCCAAAGTATATAATGTTTTCGACCTTCTTGGATTCCCGACCCTGTATGATATACTTGAGAAGGAGGAGGAAGCCATCGCCAGATTTTTAGAAAGCTAACAAGAGAAAACCGGTGCCACCACGCAAAATCAATAAAATCATTGTTCGGGCTTCTACAGAATTTCTGGGAGAGGTTAGGGATTTTGTGGCACACCATGCGGGGTTGACCGGTTTTGATTCCGAGGAGGTTGAAGATATACGGCTGGCTGTTGACGAAGCGATGACAAACGTAATCAAGCATGCCTACGGGCACGATTCGAGCAAGCTGATAACCGTTCAACAGGGGGTCGAGAACAGTGAATTCTGGGTAAGGATAACCGATTCCGGACGCAGTTTCAATCTTGAAGGCTATGTTGAGCCCGATATTGAGGAGCGCATCCGCCAAAAGAAAAAAGGAGGCGTCGGGGTTTACCTCATCAGAAGATTGATGGACAATGTTGAGTATAAAAAGGTAAATTCCCGTAATGAGATTAAGATGACCAAAAAGTTGTAGATGCCTCCCACATCCCAATCAGATCACAACGATAGTTTCAGGAGCCGCTTTGAGCTCCGTACCCTGCTCGATACAAGCCGCCTTCTCGTTGAATCGAACGACCTTGAGTTTGTTCTCAACAATCTGCTGCTCATCTGCATGGGAAAGCTGCTCACTACCAAGGGCCTGCTGCTGCTATACGAACGCGACAGCCGCCACTACCGGGTCGCCAAATCGAAGGGGGTAACCGGTTATAAGGAGAAACAGCTGGTGAACCTCGATTGTGAGGAGATGCTGAAAAAAACGGAGGTGCTTACGGCTCAGTCAGGTGCAGAAGGTGATTGCATGCCAAAGCAGCTCATGGAAAACGGAATAGAGATTGTATTCAACATCAGGACCAGCAATGAGCATCTCGGCCTTCTGTGCCTTGGGAAAAAGGCCGGATCCAGGCAATATACACGCCATGAACTGGAATTTATTGAGAACCTGGTCATCATATCGGCGGTTGGCATTTCGAACTCCCTGCTTGTAGCACGCCTAAAGAGGGCAAATCGCGAGCTCGACAAAAAGGTTCAGGAAATGCATACGCTGTTCGATATCAGCCGGGAATTCAACGCGATGGTGGAGCGGCCGCAGATACTGAATGTATTCAAGTTCGCCCTGCTCGGGCAGATGTTTATCCGTTCATTTTTCTTTCTGATGGATGATGAAGACCATCCCGAAATGCTGACTTTGTCCGGCATTCGCGGCGAGCTCACGGAAAAAGAGATGCGTTTGATGCTGGACCGGTTCAGTGATGTGAAGCGCCTTGATGCGGCTACCAGGCAGGAGTTTCCCTTTCTGGATGAGAACGGCATCGAGGCCCTGATACCGGTTCGCATACAGCAGGAGAAAGCCCTGTTAGGAGTGGGGAAACGGGCAACCGGCGAAACCTATTCGGAATCGGATTTCAATTTTCTGTCGTCGCTGGGCAATGTGGCCCTGCTGTCGGTACTGAAAACGTATCTGCTTGAGGAGCGTATTGAAAAAGAGCGGCTCGAGGAAGAACTGACCATTGCGCGTACGATTCAGAAAAGGCTGTTTCCCGATGAACTGCCATCACCTGCCGGTTACGAAATGGCGGCAGTGAATGTGCCTTCGCAGCAGGTTGGCGGCGATTATTACGACTGCATTATGCATGGCGACGACTATCTCTATATGGCCATAGCCGATGTAACGGGTAAGGGCATACCGGCATCGCTGCTCATGGCCAATCTGCAGGCCATGTTGCATGTTATCGCGCCGCTGGGTATCGGCCTGTCTGAATCCACAGCAAAAATCAATGATATCATCTTTAAAAACACCCCAAGCGACAAATTCATCAGTTTCTTCTGGGGGTGCCTCGATCTGAAAAACAACAGGTTCACCTACTGCAATGCCGGCCATAACCCGCCAGTTTTTGTTCGTGCAAAAAGTGATGAAGCCATGTACCTGTCCACAGGCGGCATGCTGCTGGGGGCTCTGCCAAGCACATTCCCCTATGATTCGGAGACCGTTCAGCTTGGCCCGGGAGATGTAATCATGATGTACACCGATGGTGTATCGGAAGCGATGGACAGCGATGAGAACGAATACGGGGAAACGCGGCTGGTCGACTGCATCCTTCAAAACAAGACCGGAACCGCCAGGGCAATTCTGGATGAGGTTCTTGAGGATGTGAAGCTCTTCTGCAACAACAATTACAATGACGACCTGACTGCGCTGGTAGTTAAAGTAAAATAGTGTTCAGGGCAGAGCAGCCTGTTGCTTCGACGTGGATGAAGCCATAAGCCCTGGAACGGCACACCGATTATCAGGGGGTGATACCGGAACCTGTACGCCATGCACTCCTTGAAGTGCCGGCATCGGCGAGGGTCAGCGCTATTATGGAGTCGTACATCTGGTAGCGGCTGGTAATATCCCTTACATAGTTAACGGTCTCAATACCGCGGGCAAACCCGTACCGGGCATCTTTGTAATGATTGCGTTTCATCAGCAAGAGCAGCGCACCGGAAACATCATCCCACTCGTTCGGATTGCGGTTCTGATCGATGGCGAGCCTTCGTGCGTCGGCTATGTGGCCCATGCCTGCATTATAGGTTGCCAGGGCGAAAGCCAGCTGATTTTGCTCATCCATATAGGAATAATGATCCAGATGCTTTTTCAGGAACCGGATACCCTCGCGGATACTGATTTCAGGGTCGTAGAGCAGGGCTTCGTCTTCCACCGCAGAGAACCGGGGGATAATCTGCATCAGCCCAACTGCGCCGGCCCAGCTTGTTGCCATAGGATCGAATCGCGACTCCTGGGCCATTACCGCCACTACAAGTTTCCAGTCGATACCGGCTGAGTCGGCAATGGGAATAACAAGTTCGTCGTATGGTGAGATCAGGCCGTAATATTCGGAATCGATAACCGGGTTGCGGTATTTGCTGATGAGGTCCTGATCCTCGAAATAGCGGCGTCGCAGAATATTCATAAAGGCCGAACGGCGGGGCTGGCCGTCGAGATCACTGATCCGGAAATGCCGGCCAAGGAACTGGCTCATGCGCTGCTGCAGCTCATCGGCGTTTTTTCTTACGGCCCAGGCTACGGTATCGGCTTCGGAGATGACCGGACCGGCTTCAACACCCTGAATATAGGAGGATGCGGCCAGATAGAGATTATTGTCGGCAACGGTCGCGTCGAACTCGCCGTCGGCCACGGCCATAATCAGCGCTTCGGTATCCCATGTTTCAGGTACAGTCTGTATGTGGAACGATGCCTGCCCGTTCTCCACAAGTGATGTGAGCGTAGCGTGGTAGGATGTGCCTTCCCGCACGCTTATGCTCATGCCGCCAAGGTCGTCGAGGGTTTTGGGCCCGGTGTATGCGCCACCATTATTCAGCACAATTACCTGGCTCACGATATCATAAGGACTTGTAAAACCAACGTATTCACGCCGTTCGGGTGTTATTGTGTAATTGGCTGCTATAAAATCGCCAACACCGCTGTTCAGCAGATCTACGGGATTATCGTCCTCCCTCAGTATGATGACCTCAAGGGCGAGGTTGTGCTCGCGTGCGAAGGCTGCGGCCAGTTCATATTCGAAGCCCCGCTCAATGCCCCGGTGCAGGAAGTAGGCATTTGAATTATACCGGGTGATGACCCGCAGTACGCCACTTTTCAGAATTTCGTCGAAGTCGCGGTCAACCGGTTCCGTTACCTGGGCTTTTAATTTGTTATCCGGCTTTTTGTGCACCTGATCATCTTTTTCAAAAAAGGAGCAGGCGCTGAAAAAGAGAACCATCAGTATAAAAGCCGTGTACCTGCCCAGTTTGGTTTTCTGTTGTGCCGTATGTTTTTTGCGTATGGTTTGGGTCATACAAGACTGATTTTTACCCTTGCCAGATTTCTGTTTTGCCTGTTGCCTGGAAAACTTGAAATATGGAATTTACCTTAATATTGAAGCCGTAGTAATTGTTATGTGGCCAGTGAATACCTGCTGTATTGCTGCTGCTAATTGAGCCGTGTTGTTGCTTCGTTTGAACTGTATATAAAAAATGCCTGTTGCTGGCAGGCTGTTTGTTTTATGTTATACAAATATACGGGGTTTGGCTGACACAGTTCCTTTTGTTAAGAGACTCTAATTTAGGTTAACTACATGTTAAATCACCAATTAAACGGCTCAAATAGTGTCTTATTGCCCGTTTTTAACAGGTAAATATCCGCGATTTGCCTCATTTGCAAGTCATCTGCAGGTCATCCGAATGTCCGTTAAGTGGTGCTTTTACGCCCGGAAAAGTAAAAGGGCGCATGCCGCTGCTAACAGAAAGCTATAGCTTCTTCAGCCAGGCGGGTTTAAGAGCCTGCCTGCCCAGCCAGCTCAGAAGCACACCGGTAAGGATAATGAACATGGCGATTATCGACATAAAAAGTGGCAACTCCGCGAACAGGATCAGAGCCAGGATCGTGGCAAAAACGGGCTCGGTAAGGATGAGGGTTGAAAGAATGGTTGGCGATATATATTTGACGGCGTAATTCAGTGAGCCGTGCCCGAGAATCTGCGGACCGAGGGCCAGGGCGATCCCGCAAACAACCACAGGCACGCCGAAGGTGAGTGGTACCTGCAGCACTGCCATCAGCAGAACGCAGGTAACCGCGGTGGCGAAGTAGACCCGGAAGATGTAGTCGGTCCATGTGGATTTCTGCCGGAGGGTGCTGCTCAGTATAAAATAGAGAACAAACAGGGCGGATGCCGTAAGGGCCATCAGGTTGCCGAGGGTGGCGTGCTCGAACTGCCCGCCGTAAGTTGAATCGGACAGTCCCAGCCAAACCGATCCGGAGAAAGCGGTAAATACGCCGATCCAGGTGAGGCGGGAGAAGCGGCGCTTCATCATCAGCGACTCGATGAGGATGAGCAGGATGGGATGCGTTGTAACCAGAACTGAAGCGGAAGCCACGGAGGTGTAACCCAGGGAGGCGATCCAGAAGATGAAATGCAGCCCGAGGCAACCACCCGCGAGCACAGCCCTTATTTTTTCATTTCGGGTATATCCCTCCTGCACCTCTTTCTTTTTCTGGTACAGCCAGAAAGGCAGCAGAAACAGTGCGGCCGATATGGTGCGAATGGTGGCAAGTTCCAGAGGGTGGGCGTCGCCGGCCAGCCGGACGAGGATAGGGGCGAACGCGAAAGTGGCCAGACCAGCTGCCAGGATCAGGCTCACTTTAAGTATGGAGGGCCGGTCGCTCAAAATGGGTGTTCTATCAGCGGATACGGTCGATTGACTTGACCAGGCGTTCATCTTTTTTGATACTCGCGTTGGCCAGAAGCTGGAAAAGGACTGCCAGTATCAGAAAAGCCAGGCCAGCAGCTTCGCCGGTGAGGTGCGCTCCGATGCGCCCCAGGGTAAAAAACACGCCAACCCCGGTTCCCGATGCCAGTATCTGGAATATCATGGCGTTTTTCACCCACCGCATCTGCCTGATCCTGTTTTTGTACATGAATATGGATGCAGCGGTAAGGATGGCGGCCAGGCCAACGGCGGTAAGGATGGCCGAACGGAACCATCCGCTGGGATCTTCGAGCACCCGTTCAAAAAGAGGGGTGAAGAAAAAGGCGATATTGAGAAGCAGGGCGAGGGTTAGAAAAATGGTTTGAATGCGCTGAATCAAAGCGGTTGAATTATTACGTGGTTAATGGATTGCCCAAAGATACCGATTTAACCCAAATGCATAAAAGCGGTGTTTTGCTGCACGCCACCCCTAAACGTCACCCAGAGCGCAGGCCGAAGGCACCCAAAAACGTCACCCAGAGCGCAGGCCGAAGGCCGAAGTCGAAGGGCGTGTGAGGGGCTCAGGCCCCTCACGCCCGGGTTAACCCGGGTGTGTGAGTATTCCCCGGGCTCTCTCTTGCTAACTTAATGTGTAATAAAAAAGATCATAAACGACAGCTCCACCCAATGTGCCGCCCTTGGGGTGGCACACATCCTTCGACTTCGCTCGTCGCTGGCGCTCCTCACTGCGCTCTGGATGACGTGGGGTGGGTGGCACACATCCTTCGACTTCGCTCGTCGCTGGCGCTCCTCGCTGCGCTCTGGATGACGTTGGGCGGCGTTGGGTTATATGAGTTTACCCATCCGGCGGCCTACGGAATCGAAGGTGGAGTAGATAACCGGCACAACGACCAGGGTGAGGAAGGTGGCGAAGGTGAGGCCGCTGATGATGGCCACACCCATCGGACCCCAGAAGGCGGTGTTTTCTGATCCGATCTGGAAGTTGGGATCGAAGCTGCTGAAAAGCCCCACGAAATCGATGTTGATGCCGAATGTAAGCGGCACCAGTCCGAGTATGGTGGTGAGGGCCGTGAGCAGTACCGGACGCAGCCTGATGGCGCCCGCCTCTACGATCGCCTCTGTTTTCGGCATTCCTTTATCCAGAAGCTGCCTGATGTACTCCATCAATACAATGTTGTTGATACAGACTATACCCGCGAGACTGATGATCCCGATGAAGGTCATCAG
>RECM01000084.1 GCA_007694035.1 Balneolaceae bacterium | reverse complement strand
ATACATAATGAACCGTTACGGAAACAAACACGAAACCGCCGGAATTATCTGATCGGCGCACCAAAACCAAACGTCAAGCAGAGCCGCAAGGCGCAGTCTCTACCCACGTCATGCAGAGCGCAGTCCTGAGCATGGCCTGAGCGCAGCGGAGCGGAGTCGAAGGGCGCAAGCCTGCACAGCAGGCTGTAGTCGAAGGATGAAGTCGAAGCAAGTGCAGGCTTTATTACAAAGCCTGCCGAATCGCGCTACCACCCAAATCGGAATCCATTTGATTTGGCGATTCATAAGACGTAACGATTCATCGACGTAGCGATGTTCCCAAATCGGATCGCATATCGCCGGGTCGCTACGTCTTATGAATCGGATATCAAAAGATCGCGCTCCAACCCAAATCGGAATCAATTTGATTTGGCGATTCATAAGACGTACCGATATACCGACCTGGCGAATTTTCCAAATTACATCGAATATCGCCCGGTCGTTACGTCTCATGAATCGGATATCAAAAAATCACGCTACCACCCAAATCCTGATCCTATTGATGTAACGATTCATAAGACGTACCGATTCATCGACGTAGCGATTTTTTTTCGATTAGATGTAAGGACAGTCATGTTTTTGGTTCATATGGTTATACCAAAATACATCGGAGTAAAAATGAACCGGAAAGAACTTGAAAACAGATTGATTCAATTCGCTGTTTTAACGGCTGAAATCATTAGTGAAATGCCTGACACCAAAGTTGCGAATCATCTTTCAAACCAATTAGTAAAATCAGGAACATCACCGGCGTTAAATTATGGTGAAGCGCAAGGAGCTGAATCTCATAAAGATTTTATCCATAAAATGAGTGTAGCCTTGAAAGAGCTGAGAGAGTCAAATATATGTTTGGAGATCATAAAACGAACCAAATCATATGAATCGGAAACTTTACTAAAAAGCGCCATTTCTGAATCGAATGAGCTGATTTCAATATTCTACAGAAGCATACAAACCGCAACAATTCGTGTGCGAACCCGATAAAGAAAGATCGAATATCGCCCGGTCGCTACGTCTCATGAATCGCATATCAAAAAGATCGCGCTACCACCCAAATCGGAATCCATTTGATTTAGCGATTCATAAGACGTAACGATTCATCGACGCAGCGATCTCCTAAATCACATCGAATATCGCCCGGTCGTTACGTCTCATGAATCGGATATCAAAAGATCGCGCTCCCGGTCAAATCGGAATCCATTTGATCTATCGATTCATAAGACGTACCGACGTACCGCCCTGTCGATCTTCCCAAACCACATCGCATATCGCCAGTTCGCTACGTCTCATGAATCGCATATCAAAATAAGCCATATCTATCTGCGATCTCCCTACTTCTGCTTCCACATTTTTCAGTGCAAAAATCGGTTTATGCAAAAATTTTCTTTGTAAATGTAAGCGCTTTCATTAAATTGGTACAATTATTCGTTGAAAAGGGTTTTTCTGTTACAGAAAAGGGCTTGCAAAAACAAAAAACCCGGATAAATACGAGGCATTTAACCAATGAAATCCTGTTACATACGGATGATCACTGAATCTTAATTCCGGCCGGTATGAGCTTTTCAAAGCTGCTGAATCGCTGTTCGAGGCAACTTCCGGTTGTACTGCTGATCGTTGTTGCATTTATTGGCTGTTCTGCTGATAAAACTGACGATGATATTGTGGCCAGCATCGGCGATTTCAAGATTACAGAAGATCATTTCAGAAACTCTCTCCTGCGTTTTTATTATCGAACCGGACAGGCAGTAAACCTTAACCCCGATGTGTTCAAAGCCGTTGTCGACTCCCGGATCGACCGCTATGCCGTTGTGGAATTTGCCCGCGAACGCTACTGGCACACAACGCCCGAAGCACTGCACCAAAGGGCGATGATCGAACGCAAGGTGTACATGGAAGAGTATGAACGCCATTTCATACATGAGAATGCCATTGTTACTGAAACGGACCTGCGTGAACTGTTCAGGAGACTGAATACCAGGATTCGTGTATCTCATCTTTTTGCCCCCAACAAGGAGTCTGCCGACTCACTTTACCTCAGGCTGCAGAACGGCGAAACCTTCGAAGACCTGGCCGCCGAAGTGTTTCAAAATATCCGGCTGGCTGGTTCGGGCGGCGACCTGGGCTACATCACCGTCGATGAAATGGATGTAGCGTTTGAAGATATCGCATACAGAATGCGGCCGGGTGAAATTTCACGTCCCGTAAGAACCAGTACCGGGTACTCAATTATCCGGGTTACCGATATCGTTCAAAACCCTGTTATCACCGAATCCGAGTTTGCAAGAAATCTGCAACAGATCCGGCCTCTGGCCTACGAACAAAAAAGGGAACTGGCCCTGCGGCAGCATATGCAACAGGCCATTCAGGATTTCAACATTTCGGATGAACTGGTAAGAGACTTGTGGAACCAGGTTCAGGGGCAGCGGGATGTGTATTCCGGTACACATTACGAAGCGGGTCGTATCCCTCTTGATCTTCCCCGCCGCCTGAGTGAAATGAACCTGGTCGAATCGCCGGGTTTCAAATTTTCAGTAAGGGATTTCCTGGTTGAAGCGTTTTACACTCCGGTTCCGAGAAGGCAGGCCGCAACCGATTTTTTCAGCTTCCGCGATCAGGTTAATGGAATGGCCTACCGGGCATATGCGCTGAACCGGATCCGGGGTTTCGACGGGCTCGACGAAGTTTATGTGCAAGGTTCCATCGATGAAACATTCTATAGTTACCTGTTCGGGATTTTCGAAGAATATCTTGACGGGCAGATAGTGATATCCGAACAGGAAATTGTGGAAGAGTATGAGAAGAACGGGGAATACTATATGAAGCCCCTTGAACTGAACCTGGCCGAAATCATTACCGGCAATGAACTGGATGCAACCCGTGCATACCAGCGGCTTCAGGAAGGAGCCCCTTTTGATATGGTGCTCAAAGAATACGGCATGGACAAAAGGGCCGAACAGACCGGTGGCGTGCTGGGATTTGTACCCATAGACGAATTCGGGGTACTGGCACCATCGCTATCCAATGTTCAACCCGGCGATATTGCCGGGCCTTTCCAGGTAATGAACAGCCGGTATGTGGTTTTTAAATGCCTCGAACGGCGGGAAGCGGAAAGCCTCCCCATACAAGCGGCAGAAAGCCGTATACGTGAGTACCTGCACAGTGCCCGTAAAAGTGAACTTCGGGATCAGAAAATATCTGAAACCAGAAGATCATACAACGCGACCATTTATACTGATAAGCTTAATTCTGTACACATTGAACTCTGAGACCGTTATGAAGCAACTGCGGAGAGCTATAACCCTTATTATTCTGTTCCTGATTACAGGGATGGCAGCATATGCACAGTCGGGCCGTATTATCGGCAAGGTGACCGACGCCAGGACCAATGAAGAACTCATAGGTGTGAACGTCATTATTCAGGGAACCACCCAGGGAGCCCAGACCGACCTGGATGGAAATTTCCGGATCCTGAATGTGCGGCCGGGCACATATACCCTCGAGGTTCGGTATATCGGATACCAGACCCAGTTAATTGAGGAGGTTTTTGTGCGTACCGACCTCACCACAGAAATCAATGTGTCGCTCTCTGAATTTGTGATCGAAGGGGAGGAGATCGTTGTGCGAGCCCGCCAGGAATCGGTTATCCGTGACCTCACCAGCTCTGAGTCGAGGGTGGCCCGCGAAGACATCGAACGCCTTCCGGTACAGGAACTCAATGATATTGTTCAGCTTCAGGCCGGTGTTACGGTTGGTGCCGGCGGGGCCATTCACATCCGTGGCGGCCGTGCAACCGAGGTAGCCTATATAGTTGACGGGGTCCGTGTAACCGACGATTATGACCGCAGTTCGGGCCTGAGGGTTGAAAACCAGGCCATTCAGGAGCTGCAGATTGTATCAGGAACTTTCAATGCGGAATACGGTCAGGCCACATCCGGCATCGTAAATATTGTAACCCGTTCGGGCAATAATAATTTCAGCGGAAACCTGCGCGTATGGGGCGGTGAGTATGCACCCGGCAACCTCACTCTCTATCCGGGAGCACCCGGGAATATCTCCTCTGCCAACCCGCTGCATCAGTATAATATAGAGGGCAGTTTCTCCGGCCCGATCATTAAAGACAGGCTTACCTTTTTCGTTTCGGGACGCCGGTTCCAGAACACGGGTTGGCTCTATGGCCGCAACGCGTTTTCACCACGGGGCCCGTTGCTTCCCACCATCGATCCCGAAACCAACAATCTGATTTGGGAAAGAGGGGTAACAGAGGTGCCGGCATCGAATCCGGTCAATAAATACGGTGACCGCATCGACGCTTCCCGCCCCTGGTATAACATTGTGGAAACCGTAACCATCGACGGGCAGGAATTTATTCGCTACCGCGATGAGGGTTTCCGCGACAGCTCCCTGGTTGCACTCAACCATTTTGACACCTACAGCTTCCAGAGCAACATTCAGTACAACCACAGCAGGGAGCTCCGGTTTAACCTCATATCCAGTTACGGAGAGGAGTGGGGAAGAGGATATAACCACGGATCGCGCCTGGTGCCGGAAGGAATTCCCGATTTTTTGAACCGGAATTTCTATACCAACCTGAAAACCACGGTAACGCCTTCAAACAGTACGTTCATCACAGCGAACGCGGCACTCAGATACAATGCCAGCGAATCGAACCTGTACGGCGATCCATTCGATTCCCGTTATTTCAATTATGAACGTTCGAGCAACCTGCCGCCGGCATTCCAGGGCCAGGCCGGACGTTTTTCCAGGTTTGGTACCAGTAACGGATTTTTCGAGCGTTCTACAACCACCTATATAGGCAAGGTGGAGCTTACCAGCCAGATCAACAACCGTCACCTCATAAAGGGTGGGATTGAGCTGCAGGCCGATGTTATGGACTTCCAGTCATTCGGGCTGGCCCCAATTACCGATGGTGGTGTAATCACCCTGCCTGAAAGCCTGCCTATTGAACTGCGCGAAGGTCCCTACGCCCTGGAACTGGGCATACCGCCGGTGAATACACCCGGCCACGAAAAATGGAGAAGAAAACCGGTTTTAGCCAGCGCTTTCCTGCAGGACCGGATCGACTATGAAAACCTGGTCATCAACCTGGGTGTGCGCTTCGACTATTTTGTGCCGAACAGCCGCATACCCGCCAGCGACAGGCCCAACCTCACATCGCCCTATGATCAGCGTTCCGACGACTTCTGGAAGGAAGCCAGCGCCAAGTACCAGTTCAGCCCCCGCCTGGGTATTGCCTATCCCATCTCATCGACGGGTGTGATCCACTTCTCATACGGCTATTTCTTCCAGGTGCCCGACTACAACAAACTCTATAACGGCGACAAGCTCATTCTCGAAAGCCGGTCGGGCGTACAGGGTATCTTCGGCAATCCCGACCTGAAACCGGAACAGAGCATCAAATATGAACTTGGCCTGCAGCAGGAAATATTTACCGGAATTTCCCTTGACCTTACCGTATTCTATGAAGACAAGCGCGATTATGTGTCCTCCGGGCCGATCCAGAACACATCCGTTTCAAGTGTACGCTACGGAACCTGGATCAACCGTGACTATGCCAATATTCGCGGCGTTACGGCGGTGCTGAACCAGAGGGTTTCCAGGAATGTACAGGTCGGTTTCGATTATACATTCTCAATCGCTGAGGATTCCAATTCCGACCCGGCATCCGAATTTTTCGCTGCCGTTGCACGAAGCGATACTTCCGGCAGTAACCTGGCCCGTTTCCTAACCCCGGCAAACTGGGACCGTACCCACGTGTTCAACTCCACACTGTTCTATACAGGAAACGACTGGGGCTTCAACGTCATACAGCGGTTCTCGTCCGGGCTTCCCTACACACCCGGTTCGGCCCTGCCCAGAAGAGTGGGAATAACCGCCAGCGGCGATATAATCACCAACAGTATGAGAATGGACAACTTTCTCTCCTTCGACCTGAATACCTACAAGGATTTCAGGATTTCAGGATCGCGGATGAGGGTTTTCCTGAACATTTACAACCTGTTCGACCGCCGGAACGTGAATTTTGTGTATGGCGACTCCGGCAGCCCGGTCAGCCCCGACCCGATCACCATTCCCGCACAGTTCGATCCGGGTTTATACAACAATCCGGGTCACTACAGCGAGCCCCGCAGGGTTCAGTTCGGTTTACAGATGTCCTTTTAATTTGATGAACAGATGATCATGATCAAGACCAGAATAACCGTTTTTTTGGGTGCAGCACTTTTGCTGATAACCGCGCCTGCGCTCAAGGCTCAGAATAACGAAGGCTTTCAGCCAAGCGATGAACGATCTGTATTCGAAGAGCGGCGCAAGTCGATTCTTGATGCAAATACGCTCAGGGCTACCTATCACAACTTCGGTTGGCACGGCCGTACCAACGAAGATAACAGGGATGAGCTCTATTTTGAGTATCCCAAAAATACAAACCGGCGTTATATCTATTTTCTGGCCGTATTTATGGGTGCAGAAGTTTTCGATCAGCGTCAGGCCAACCTTCCCGCCGAAGACCGTGACCGTTTCCCTGTAGTAAGCGTGGCCAGCGACAGGGTGAACCCGCAAACCGGTGACTCCTGGGCTCTGAACCCGGTGCTGGGTTATTTTAATGAAGACAGCGAGGAGCTTGCCAGAAGTGACAGAGGCCCCGGATCACCCGCCGGTAATACCTGGCCTACCGTATGGCCCGATAAGCTCGACGACCCTTCCGATCCCGGATGGCCCGGTCAGTGGAACGGCTTCTTTGGCAAGGATATATTCAACGCCGATCAGGAATTCATCTACCGTTCCGGTGATGATCTGTATACCCGGTTTTCCCAGGATTCCCGGTGGCGGCCCGACGACACCGATCCAGGCCGTGGTGGTCTTGGTCTGATCATTGATACCCGTGTTCTTGCATGGACCCAGAATCTTATCAGTGATGTGCATTTCAACATATTTGAAGTCCGTAACGATGCCTCCTACGATTACGACAAGGTATCGTTTACCCTCTGGACGGCAGACTGGGTAGGAACACCCCAGAACGACAGGCCGTTTTTTGATCAGCAGCGTGCAACCGCATTTTACACCGATACCAGTCCGAGAATATCGCCTGCTGAGTTTGACGGTACTGCCATTGGTGTTGCAGGCATCCGTTTCCTGGAAACCCCTGGCAATGCGGTCGATGGCATCGACAACGATGGCGACAGCGATTTCTTCAACCCTCAGACACCTCTTGGCCTCTACGACAGCCGCAACCCTGATGTATACGCTCCCCTAATTGCAGCAGAAGGTGGTTTTATAGCCAACAGAAGTGTGCTTCAAAACGAAGTAGTACCCTTGTTTACCCCTCAGAGTTTTGAGGCCCGTAATCTGGCTCCCGGCGATCCAATCGTCATAATAAATGACGACGACAGCCGAACTCTTCTGCGCTATCCCCCAAATGAGGCCTTCGGCACATCCGAAACCATGACTATTGTAACACAAGGCCGCGAATTTGTACTGCAGCGGGGCGGAATGACTGTGCGGGAAGATACACTTCTGAACCGGCACCTGAACCTTCTCGACGATGATCTCGACGGCCTGATCGATGAAAACCAGCCCAACCATCTCACCTTGTCGCGTTTTATTCAGGGCCAGCTCGTTACGCGTCCTGTACGGTATATTAATTACAGGTGGAGCGGCTTTTACGAAGGGCACAACGGGTATCCCGGCATAGGCGGTTGGTCAAATACAGGTGGTGAGTGGGTCTACGAATCGCTTACCATTCAACGAGGCCTCATCATTCCGGATGAATGGATTGAACAGAGGATGCAGGCCGATGCCCAGTTTGCAACCCTGATCACCGATTATCAGGAAATGCTCAAGGAGAATTACAGTCGCCGGCCGGCCACTCCCATTTTTCCCGAATCTTTCTTTGACAATTACTACCAGAACAAATTCACCAGCGCTCCCATGATCGATGAATCGAGGGATGACTTCTTCGACAATAACCTGGACTGGGCACCAAGAGATGATGTGGGCATCGACGGTGTGGAAGGAACAGGGTCCAGGGGCGAGGGCGACGGATTCCCGACATCAGGAGCCTTTACCGCTTTCCCCGGCGAGCCGAACATCGACAAAACAGATGTGAGGGAAACCGATGCCATTGGTATCTCATCCGCATCGTTCCGCCAGGCCGGTGGCCTTGGCGGTGGCCGGAATTTCAGGTCCGACCGCGATATCTGGGACCTTAATATGGTGCCGGGACGCTTTGATCTGGCCCCGGACCCCACGCAGGATACCGACCAGTTCATCACCAGCAGTTTCTTCCCGCTGCGGCGCGGCCAGATTGAACGGTTCGCTGTAGCTGTTACGGTTGCGGCATCCAATACGAATCCGCTGCCCTCTAATGACATCGAACTGGTTACCAACCGGCTCGATCAGGCTTTCAACGCGTATGATGCCAATTATCAGTTCGCGATTGCCCCGCCGCCGCCCCGATTGAGAGCGGTTCCCGGCGATGGCCGGATCACGCTCTACTGGGACGATGAATCCGAACAGGTTTTCGACCGCTATCTTGAGCGCCTTGGGGTGAACCCGAGGAACTTTGAAGGCTACCGGGTTTACAGATC
>RECM01000261.1 GCA_007694035.1 Balneolaceae bacterium | reverse complement strand
ATGTTCGACAAAATAAAAATTGATGATCCTGTAGGGGCGATATCCGTTCATGGTGTCTGCGGTATATGGGGAACACTGGCTGTTGGCATATTTTATGCAGAAGCGAGTTTTCTCACCCAGCTCATAGGCACATCAAGTATTCTTTTGTTCACCTTCCTGTTCTCACTGGGTGTATTCTGGGCAATCGACTCTCTGATTGGTGTAAGGGTATCGAGTGAGATTGAAATCGGTGGGCTGGATATGGCCGAACATGGCAATGAAGCGTATCCGAATTTTGCAGGCGCCGAAGTATTAAATGGAAATACGGCTAAAAAGCTGACGTCGGTATAATAAAAAAAGGGAAGCAGAACCGGGTGGAGCCGGCCTGCTTCCTGAAGTATCTATCAATGGAGATCAATAGAAACCAACAGAAAAATACCATCATGAAACCAATTTATAAAGCAATTCTTGTAATAATCATTTTTGCCGGTATGGTAATCCAGGAAGCTGAGGCACAGGCAGAACTCGGTGTCGACATAATGAGCAGGTATGTTTGGAGAGGCACCGATTTTGGGAATTCACCGAGCATACAACCCGACATCAGTTACAGTGTGGGAAATTTCACCATTGGTACATGGGCTGCCATAGCTACCAACGGAAATCCCGACGGCTCCGAAATCGACTGGTACGCATCATATGATATCAGCACAAGTGCCGGAACATTCTCTCTTATGGTAACTGATTATACCTTCCCTGAAGACCCCACGGGAAGTTATTTCAGCAAATCATCGCATTTCATTGAAACTGCACTTGGCTATGAGGGAACGGAATCGTTTCCGGTCTCATTTATGACCGGTGTTTTTGTAACCAACGATGATGATTATTCCATTTACTCGGAGCTCGGGTTCTCGGCCGGGCCTTTTGATCTTTTTATGGGATTCACGCCCGCAAAATCGGCTCTTTATGGAACGTCAAAGGCGGGGGTTATCCATACAGGAATCGGTACGTCAAAAGAGATACGCTTCAGTGATAGTTTTTCACTGAGCCTCACCGGACAAATCGCGGTTAATCCCTATGCAAAAGATACCTTCTTCCTGATGGGTTTTAGCCTGTAGACAGCATCCATACCGGCAGACAAGGTGGCCTATTGTGCTGAGGTCGCCTTGTCTATCCGGTTTTTTAGCGTTGCTATCAGCTCATCCGGATTATCAGTATTGAAGGGCTCAATTGCAATATTAGAATACCCTTCGTGGTCAGCTTTCCTGAACCAGTCATAGAGTTCACGCCCCATTCTGCGGTAATCACCATAAAAATGGATCATTCTTGCAGTACTCTGCCCCACGCCTGGTATGTTGTCATGCAACAAATACAGGGTATCACGATTCACTGCAGGTTCATCTGTATTCATCCAGCGTACTGCAGCATCAGGTGAATAGTGTGAATACTTAACGCCGGGACTTTTAGGTGCCTCATCCGGTTTGTGTACTGCCATTATCACATGAATTCCGGTCTGCTGAGCTATGGCATTTGGCGTAATAAATCCGGGTCGAAGTATTTCAGGAACATCACTTGTAAGATCCAGCACTGTCGATTCGAGTCCGATTTCACAATGGCCGCAATCTATTACCGGCAGACTGTTCCCGAAATCGTCTCTAACATGGTCGGGGCGGGTAGGTGAGGGTCTGCCCGAGGTGTTGGCACTCGGTGCCACCAGCGGGCCTGCCAGATCGATCAGCCGCAGTGCAACCGGGTGATTGGGCATGCGTATGGCCACCGTGTCGAGCCCGCCGGAAATCAGATCGAGTACCTTCTTTTTCTTTTTGAAGATGAGTGTAAGGGGACCGGGCCAGAATTTCTGCATCAGCAGCCGGGCATTGTCAGGTATTTCTTCGACAAACTCATTAAGCATGGCTATTGAACTCACATGCACAATGAGCGGGTTATCGGCGGGACGTTTTTTGGTTTCGAATACCCTGCCTATGGCCAGCGGGTTCCACGCAGATGCCCCCAGCCCATACACCGTTTCAGTGGGAAAGGCCACAATGCTGCCCTGTTTCAGGAGCTCCGCATACGTATCAAGCGAGGGTTTCAACAGGTTTATCTTCTGTTAGTGATTCCAAAAATGTTACTGAAGCTTCCAAGGTAGGAATATTATGAATAACTATCCTGACAGCATCATTTTTTTGTATCAATTTAAAATCACCCCGGGTAGTTTGTTCAACCTGTTTAACGATTTCCTGAAATTTACCGCTGTCATAGAACTCGCGGCCATGGTCTGAATTATGTACCGGGCATGAAATCCACATACGGCCGTCTCTCACAGTAATTTTTTCAAAGAAATTGCGGGATGCATACAGCTTGATCAATGAGGCTGAAACAAGGTTTATTCCGCTATCGGGAACAGGACCGAAGCGGTCAGTAAGTTCATCCTTCCAGGCCATTACATCATCGCGGGTTGCGGCTTTGGCCAGTTTCCTGTAGAGATTCAGGCGCTCAACACTATCGCTTACATAGGAGGTGGGAAGCATGGCCGGTAAGTCGAACTCGACAGATGTATCAGGTAAAGCAACCTCAACCTTCACATCTTTAAAGATATCGCTGAACTCCGATTCCTTGAGTTCATTCACGGCTTCATTCAGGATTTTGTTATAGAGATCGAAGCCAATGTCGTTAATAAAGCCGCTCTGCTCGCCGCCGAGAATATCGCCGGCCCCGCGTATATCGAGATCACGCATGGCGATATTCAGTCCGGCCCCCAAATCCGAGTATTCAACCAGGGCCATCAGCCGTTTTCTTGAATCCATGGGCAGGCTCTGAAAGGGGGGAGCAATAAGGTAGCAATACGCTTTGCGGTTGCTTCTGCCAACGCGGCCCCGCAGCTGGTGAAGCTCCGACAGACCAAACTGATGCGCGTGATTGATAATAATGGTATTGGCATTCGCGATATCAATTCCGTTTTCCACAATGTTCGTGGAAACAAGCACATCGTATTTGTTATGATAAAAATCGAGGATAATTTTTTCGAGCTGTGGCCCTTTCATCTGCCCGTGGGCAAAGCGGACCCTGGCTTCGGGTACAAGATCGATGATCATCGAACTGATCTCTTCAATATTGGCCACCCTGTTATGGATAAAAAAGACCTGGCCGCCACGGCTCAATTCCTGGCGGATCACATCCTGCACCAGTTTAGAGTCGAAACCGTGAATCTCAGTCCTGACCGGTTGGCGGTTCGGGGGCGGGGTATTGATAATGCTCAGATCGCGGGCACCCATGAGCGAAAACTGCAGGGTTCTGGGAATCGGGGTTGCTGTAAGCGTAAGAACATCAACTTCAACTCTGAATTCCTTTATTTTCTCCTTTGTGGCAACACCAAACCTCTGTTCCTCATCAATGATCAGCAGACCGAGATCTTTGAATGTTACATCTTTGGATGTTAACCGATGGGTTCCGATCAGAATATCGACTTCTCCCATTGCAGTACGTTTCAGAATATCGGTCTGCTCTGCTTTGGTGCGGAATCTGGATATGGCTTCTACATTGACCGGGAAATGGGACATTCTGTTCCGGAATGTTTTGTAGTGCTGGTCGGCGAGTATTGTTGTTGGAACAAGAACGGCAACCTGTTTCCCGTCAAGAACCGCCTTGAAAGCCGCTCTGACAGCGACCTCGGTTTTACCGAACCCGACATCGCCACAGACCAGGCGGTCCATCGGCATATCGTTCATCATGTCCGATTTAACATCATCTATTGCCTGCATCTGATCAGGGGTTTCCTCGTAGATAAATGAGGCTTCAAGTTCTGTTAGCATGGCATTGTCGGGGCTGAATGCAAACGCTTTCCGGGCCCTTCGAACGGCATAGAGCCGGATGAGTTCACGGGCAATATCTTTGACCCGGCTTTTTGTTTTCGCCTTCTTACGGGCCCATTCGCCACTTCCCAGCTTTGTAATTTTTGGCTGGTGGCCGTCCTTGCCGGAAAACTTCTGAACTTTGTGCAGGCTGGAAACATTAACATAAAGGGTGGAACCCTCCTGATATTTGATTACGATGGCCTCCTGCATGCTTCCTTTTACCTCAATGTTCCTGAAGCCGGAAAACCTGCCAATACCATAATCGATGTGCACAACATAATCGCCGGCTTGAAGGTCTTTAAGCTCCTTGAGGCTGATTCCGCCGGTCCTTTTTTTCTGCTTTAATTTGGGTCGGTGATACCGGTTGAATATCTGATGATCGGTATACACAGCAATCCCGGCCTGTTCCAGCAAAAAACCTTCATGGATTGTATCAACCGCGAGATGGTAATTGAGTTCATGGCTGCTTTCCCCAAGCAACTCTTCGAACCGCTCAAGCTGGCCATCACTGTCGCACAGGATGTAGGTGGATATCTCTTTTTTACTCAGCTGAAGAATGTGTTCCCGTAGCAACTTTACAGATCCGTTGAAGCCTGGCTGCGGTTTGGCGTCTATGGAGTGGCGGAAGGAATAATCGTTTCTGTTTGTAATTCCACCAAGATAGAGTACACTCCTGTTATTAATCCATTTATCGTATTCATCGTTTGTAATAAACAGGGATTCCGGTGGCTCGGAGCTGCCTGACAGCGTGTAGGCTTCTGACGCTTCATCAATCAGATTCCGGAAATTGGCAGTTACCAGAGCATCGTTTACCAAAACAACGGATGTGTCGGCCGGCAAATACTCAAACAGGCTCTGCCGACCGGAGGTAACAAGCGAATTGATATTGGGAACCAGCCGCACCTCGTCGCGGAAGGAAACAGATCGCTGGCTGTCTGGATCAAACTCCCGTATGGAGTCGATTTCATTACCGAAAAACTCCAGCCTTACCGGGTAATCTCCTGTGAACGGGAATACATCCAGAATACCACCCCTGGAAGCAAATTCACCGGGGCGTTCAACAAAATTGACCGAATCGTATTTCTGCCCGACAAGTTTTTCAATAAGCCGGCCCGGTTCTATCTCTTCACCTTTTTTTACCAGAATGGTCGATTCGGAAAAGATGGATGGGGGAGCGATCTTTTCAAATACGGATTCAACCGATGCGATAAGAAAACTGCGCTCAACCCTGGTAAGCTGTTCAAGTATTTCAGAGCGCTCAATAAGAATCTGGCTGTTGAATGGCTGATTGGTGTCGTAGGGTTTATGGGAATAGGGTGGGAATAACAGTGACTCCATGTCGTTCAGGGAATCAATGTCTGACTTGAAAAATTGCGCACTTTCATGATCAGGGAAAAGTACAAGCAGATTTCTGTTGTCTTTGTTTAACAACCTGTGAACCAGGAATGCCTGGAGTGATCCGTGATAATGATCAAGCCGGACGTGTTGTTTGTTATTCAGGTGAGCCACAATCCCGGCAACGGGAAAGAGGCTGGATATTCTGTCTTTAAGTTCTTTTACGGCCATTCAGTATCAAAATTTGCAGGATATATCTAATCAAAAGCAGATAAGCTGACAAGTCGTTCCGGTAGTTCAAAAACTAAGGAATAAACTTTTTTAATTCGCCGTTCAAAATTAGAAAGCACCATAATGAGAGTGGTATGACATAATTATGAGCCGACGGGTTGGAAGATATGCAAGATGGAGATCAGAACAGGTAAACAAAAAAAAGGCCGCGCCTGATCAGAAGCGTGGCCTTGGGGGTTAGGTAAACATGATAGTAGGTATGTCCTAAAATATAACTCTTATTCAGTAAAAAAAGTGCATAAATCTAAAATTTTAATAAATCTTTACGTTTGCCCTTAGATAAAAAACGCATAATATCAAATGTTGAGAAGGGTTAACAGTGTTTTTTAAATCTTATCTCAATATATAAAATTAATAGAAATCGCAACACTGGCATTAGTACTACATCTGATTATGGACCACGGATCCGGGTAGGTGTTTTTCTCTATATCGATACATAGTGCAATAGAATTAATTCGTTCTAAATTATATCACTAGAAATTAATAAAGGATGATTATATCTGCTTTTTGAGTTTAATCATTCCCGTTATTTTCTATTTCATTTTACTTTTTTATCGGTAAAAAAACCTACCCGTATTCTTGTCTCCAGAAATTCAATTTTACCCGGTCAGGAATAAATAAACCCATTTTTACGGATCACTAAATAGTGTCGGTCGGCATTTTTTCACAGTGGAAGGCATAAAGTATCAGAAATTATTCGGTTTAAGAAATGAAATATTGCGCTTCAAACCCTCAAACTTTGTCCGTTTCACAGCACTCCGCCTGAACAGTTCGCGATACAGGTCCAGATTGATTTCTTCCCAGAAATCTATGCTTTTACCCATCAGCTCACCCGATGGCATAAGCCTGTCGATTTGTGTATCAGGCGCCCTTCTGTTCCACGGGCAAACATCCTGGCAAATGTCGCAGCCAAACATCCAGTTTTCCATATTTTCGCGGAAATGCTCAGGGATCGCATCCCTCAATTCTATAGTGAGGTAAGAAATGCATTTGGCAGCATCGATCTTATATGGTTCGTATAAAGCATCGGTAGGGCAGGCATCAATACATTTCGTGCAGCTGCCACAATGATCTGCAGCCGGCCCATCATAGTCGAAAACGGCATCTACAATCATTTCGCCAATAAAAAACCATGACCCCATTCCTTTTCTGAGAACATTGGTGTTCTTGCCCAGCCATCCCAAACCCGAGCGGGTTGCCCAGGCTTTATCCATTACAGGCGCTGAATCTACAAATACACGGCCTTCCAGCCCGCCGTTGATCTGACTGGTGTATTCGAACAACTCGTATAGTTTATCTTTTAAGACAAAATGGTAGTCTTCACCAAGGGCGTATTTTGCAATTTTGGGGCTGTCGGGGTTCTGTTGCTGTATCTCATCAGCTCCCCGGTTGTAATAGTTACAGATTACCGATACAACCGATTTCGCCCCGGGAACCAATTTCCGCGGGTCAATACGTTTATCAAAATGGTTTTCCATCCACGACATGGTTCCGTGGTGGCCTTTGTTGAGCCAGTCTTCGAGCCTTTGCGCCTCCTGGTCCATTTTTTCGGCACGCGAAAATCCTGCGGCCTCAAAACCAAGTTCAAGGGCCTTTTCCCTTACCATGTATGTGCGTTCAGAATCGGTCAATCAGATAGGATATCGGGAGGTGTGATGTTTGGTATTTTTTGAGCTTGCCAGCATTGTTTAATGATATCTGCCAACTCATATTGCCAACATAAAGAATAATTCAATGATTTATCACCGGACCCTGCTTTTTGCAGCTGCGATTAAATTCTGATTCCATACCGGTGCTGCGATTGATTGTTTTGACATTCAGAACTTGAACAATTCTTTCATTGTCTTATATTTTTTGAAATCTCATACCACCATTAGATTACTTAAAAATGAAACGGATTACATTAGTCATACTATCAGTCATTTTTCTGGCCATTAATGCAAGTGCCCAGACCATAATTGACTGGAGTGGTGAATTGCGCCTTCGTTCTGAAATAGACGGGCGAAACTTCGATCTTGACACCAGGGCAAACACATATACACTTTCAAGGGCCCGCCTTGGGGCCATGGTGAAACCAGCTGAAAATATCGGTCTTTTCCTGCAGATACAGGATTCGCGTGTATTCGGTTCCGAACCCAATACACTTGCAAATACGGCCAATCTTGATCTGCACCAGGGTTATTTACAGGTCAGGGGTTTCCTCGCCGAGCAGATTGACCTTAAAGCAGGCCGGATGGAACTCTCATACGGCAATGAGCGGCTTATCGGATCTGTGGGCTGGCATAATGTGGGCCGGTCCTTCGACGGCGGCGTTATAGGCCTGAATTTTGACAACCTTTCAATCGATATAATGGCGCTGAATATCCGCGAAGTTCACAACTATGCACCAGTCGCGACTCCGGGTGCCGTACAGGCTGTAGACGATACCGGACACAATCTGCTTGGCATCTATTCGAAAACAAAACCCGGCGACAATGTAGATGGCGATTTTTACCTGTTGTACGAGCAGGATCGATTTCGCGTGGGCCCCGACGGAGACCGCCGGCTTTCAAGATTCACACTGGGAACCTGGCTCCGCGGATCATCAGCAGAGTTTTGGTGGCAGACAGAGTCGGCGATTCAGTTTGGGAAAACGGCCGGTACCGACATACGCGCTTTTATGTTTACGGGCCAGCTCGCTTTCAGGCCGGATAATGAAACGGTAAGCCAGCTGGCAATCGGATTGGATTATTTGTCGGGCACTGCTGCCGACGAGGATGATTACAGAACATTCGATCCCGTATACCATACCGGCCACAAATTTTATGGGTTCATGGATTATTTTATAAATATACCGGCACAGACATTCAACAGGGGGCTGATTGACCTGTACCTGCAGGCCTCATTCCGGTTCAGTGAGACCATTACCCTGGATGCCTGGCTTCATAATTTCTGGCTCCAGCAAAAACTGGCCGATCACACCTTCGCCGGTACAGAGATCGATCTGGTATCCAACTGGAAATATCACGATAACCTTTCGTTTATGATTGGCTGGTCAGTTTTCCAGCCCGGCGACGTGATGAAGCAGATATTCCAGAATGACGACCTTGCCCATTACGGATACATTTCGGCACGGGTACATTTTTAATACGGGCTATCTTAAAAAACTGATGCAGCCCTGTTCTGCAGTTCGATGCCGGCATACAGAAAACATGCGATGGCAGAGCATTGCGGTATGGCTGCTGGCTATGCTGTGAAATCCGACTGTTTATGGGCACCATCACAAAAAGGTTTGTTTGCTGAATGCCCGCACCGGCA
>RECM01000219.1 GCA_007694035.1 Balneolaceae bacterium | reverse complement strand
ACCAAAACGCGATCCGATTACAGGCGCACTTGGCAGGGTTTTGCGCTGCTCGGTTGAATTCTGCTCGGCCACGGCGGAAGTGCGTGAAACAGCCTCTTTTACGGTAGTTTTTCCATTGGTGATGCGCGAGCCTTTACTGTCGTCCGATAACTCGAAACCGGTTGCGATTACTGTCACACGCAGTTCATCGCCGTAGGTTTCGTCCAGCACGGTACCCAGAATTATTTCGGCATCGTCGCCGGCCTCCTGCTGTATGATGCTGGTGGCCGTGGTCACTTCTTTCATACCCATGGTAGATCCGGCCGAAATGTTCACCAGAACGTTGCGGGCACCACGTATGCTCACACCGTCGAGCAGGGGCGAGTTGATTGCTTCGCGTGCGGCAATCTCGGCACGGTCGTTGCCCGAGGCGGTAGCCGAACCCATGATGGCAGCGCCACCATCGAGCATAGTCGTGCGCACATCGGCAAAATCGAGGTTGATGAGCCCCGGCATCAGGATCAGGTCGGAGATTCCGCGTGTAGCACTGTAGAGCACATCGTTGGCCATGGCGAAGGCCTCCATCATGGAGGTATCCTCACTGCACAGCTCCAGCAGGCGCTCGTTCGGGATCACGATAACCGTATCGCAGTTTTTCTTGAGTTCGTTGATGCCGTCGATGGCATACTTCATGCGGATCCGGCCTTCGCATATAAACGGGGTGGTTACCACACCTACGGTGAGGATACCCTTGCGTTTGGCAATTCCGGCCACAACAGGGGCGCCGCCGGTACCGGTTCCGCCGCCCATGCCGGCTGTTACGAAGATCATATCGGCCCCTTCGATCGTCTCCTCGATCTCGTGCCGGTTCTCTTCGAGGGCCTCACGCCCAACCTCCGGACGGGCACCGGCACCAAGGCCGCTGGTGAGCGACTTGCCCACCTGTATGGTCACATTCGCCATATTGTTTTTGAGAACCTGGGCATCGGTATTGAGGGCAATGTATTCCACATTGTTCAATCCGCGGTCGATCATATTGTTGATGGCGTTACCGCCGCCACCGCCAACGCCGATCACTTTCAGCTTGGCATTTTCCTGGCTTTGTTCATCAAAGCTGAATCGGGAATTTATCATCTTTGGCATATCTGTCTCCTGTTTTGATTGCTATTTTTAATTGCTAAAATTCGTTGAACCAGCTCTTCATGCGGTTCGCGAGATTGTTCATCACTTTTTCCACGCTTGATCCCTGTGAGGATGCGGGTACCATAACCGGTTGGGAATTCGCCGCCTTGTTGTACAGTGCATGCAGCACGAGGCCTACCCCGGTCGAGTAGATTGGGCTTTTTACCTCGTTTACCAGTCCGCCCGACAGTCCGCGGGGAGTTCCGATCTTCGCGTCGAGCCCGAGTACTTCATTGGCCAGGGGCGCGATGCCGTCGAGCAGCGATCCGCCGCCTGTGAAGACCACACCGGCACTCAGCTCATTTGAGTAACCGCTTCGCTTGATCTCGATGGCCACAATTTCAAGGATCTCTTCCATGCGGGCCTGGATGATTTTGGCCAGAACACTTTTCCGGATCTCTTTCGGAGGGCGGCCTGCAATACCCGGAACGGTGATTACCTCGTCGTCGAGCAGCATGTCGGCGAACGCGTGCCCGTGGTCGTGCTTCAGTTTGGCGGCCTGGTCTTCGAGCAGGCTCAGGCCGATGCGGATGTCGTCGGTTACTTTCTGCCCGGCAATGGCCACAACTGCGGTATGGCGGATGGTGTTGTCCTGGAAGATGGCGATGTCGGTGGTGCCGCCGCCGATATCGACGAGAACCACACCGGCTTCTTTTTCTTCATCTTCGAGAACGGCATAGGAGGAGGCGAGCGGCTCGAGAATCACATCCGACACCTGGAAACCGGCGCGCTCAACGCAGCGGTACATATTTTTGGCAGCAGTAACCAACCCGGTTATGATGTGTACCTCGGCTTCCATGCGCATGCCGCTCATGCCCACGGGGTCGCTGATGCCGTCCTGGCCATCAACGATAAATTCCTGAGGGATCACGTGAATAATCTGCTGGTCGTTCGGCAGCATGATGCGCTGGCAGTCTTCGAGCAGACGCTCCACATCCTTCATCGTAATTTCGTTGTCGCGGTTGTTGATCGTGATCACACCCTTGCTTCTCATGCTGCGGATATGGTCGCCGGCGATGCCTACATTCACAGACCGCACCTCGATGCCGGATGCAAGCTGTGCCTGTTCGATTGCGGTGCGGATTGCATTAACCGTCCGGTCGATGTTCACCACCACACCTCTGTTCAATCCATCGCTGGGCGCCTTGCCGATGCCCAGAATGTTGATTTGCTGGAGTTCGTTGATGGAGGCTACGATGGCACAGATTTTTGTCGTGCCTATATCGAGGCCTACCACAATGCGCTCGCCATTTGTTTCTTTCATAGTGATTGCCTTTCTCTTATGCCGTATTTGATTGCTTTTGGTTTTATTTAAGACTCATGGGTAATGATTTGACCGTTGTAACGGAAATCGATGCTCTGGAACCGGCTGATACCCTTTTCGGGAATGACCGTGTTATAGAAAGCGGTCCAGTTTTTCAGCCGTTCTTCAAACCGGTCACTTCCGAAAATCAGCTTTATGCCGTTGTCGTGGCTAAGTGCCACAACTCCTTCGTAGCCGGCCCAGGCGATCTCGCTCAGCGTGCGGTGTGCGGCCGGATCTCGTTCTGCTGCCTGAAGAAATGCTGCAACACTGCGGAAACCATCCGATTTCAGTGTGTCGGAAAGGGGTGTGGCAGGGAAGCCGTACAGCAGGGGTACATCCACCGGTTTGCCCTGGATAACGGGCATCTTCACCCCGTCGGCATCCACATAAACGGATGCGTCGCCCTGCATGATAAGGGCAATCGGCCGGCGTTCAGTTACAAGGATTTCCATTTTGCCGAAGGGCGACATGCTCAGCCTGGCCTCGCGAATCCAAGGCAGTTTTTCAATATTGGTCATCACCTTCAGCACATCCAGTGAATCGGTATAGATACCTTTGGGAATGGCGGCCATTTTGATGATCTGGTCGCTGGTCGTGTAACGGTTTCCGGTTACTGCAATCTGGTCAACTTTACTGTCGCGGCTGAAATGGTACCCCAATCCCAGCGACAGCCCGAGTATGATCACGGCAATCACCAGGTAGCTAAGCGCACGGATGGCCCTGTCGCGGGCAGCTCTTTTCCGGCCGGCACTGGTTTTGCCGGATGGCTGCTCCTGCAGGGGCTCATCAAATATGTTCAGCTGCTCACTCAAGGGTCAGGGTGTTGATTTAAGGGTTTCCACAAACTGATCACCGTATTTGTAGATGTCGCCGGCACCCATGGTGATCACGATGTCGCCGGGTTTTACAATCTGTTTCAGCGAAGCCGGAAGGTTTTTCTTGTCCTGTATGTAGTGTACACTGCGGTGGCCGTAGTCGCGGGCCAGATCAGCTATCAGCTTGCCGGTTACACCTTCAATCGGCTGCTCGCGCGATGGGTACACATCCGTAATCACCATCACATCCGCCTCGAAGAAGGAGAGGCCGAATTCTTCTTTCAGCTGCTGGGTACGTGAGTAGAGGTGAGGCTGGAAAACAGCCACAAGCCGCCTTTCGGGCCAGCCTTTGCGGGCGGCGCCGATGGTTGCCTTAACCTCGGTGGGATGGTGCGCATAATCGTCGATCACCATAATGTCGCCGGCATCGTATTTTACCTGGAAGCGACGGAAAACGCCGGTGTAATTCTCGAGGCCCTGTTTGATCTTTTCAAAGGGCATGTCAAGCTCAAGGCCGATGGCGATGGCGGCCAGGGCGTTCCGGATGTTGTGCTCGCCGGGTGCCGATACGCTTACGCGGCCAAGGTCCTGGCCGTGGTACAGCACGTTGAAACTGTTCTGCATGGCGGAACTTTCAATCCGCGACGGACGAAGTTCTGCCTGGGGAGTAAACCCGTAGGTAATGGTTCGCCTCTCAATATCGGGTACAATGCTGCGTACATTCGGGTCGTCGAGACAGATGATTACAGCCCCGTAGAACGGAACCTTATTGGCAAACTGCAGGAAGGCCGACTTGATGTCATCCACATCATGATAAATATCAAGGTGCTCCACATCGATGTTCGTGATTACGGCCAGGGACGGAGTGAGACGCAGGAAGGTACGGTCGAACTCGTCGGCTTCAACTATGATGATGTCGCCGGCACCGACAACCGCGTTGGTCTTGTCGAAACTGTGTACACGTCCGCCAACCACGATGGTCGGATCAAATTCGCCGGCTCTTACAAGCATGCCGGTCATGGTGGTGGTTGTGGTTTTGCCATGTGTGCCGGCAATGCCGATGCCGTATTTCATGCGCATCAGTTCGGCTAGCATTTCCGACCGCTTGATTACGGGGATCTTCTGCTCGATGGCCGCACGGGTTTCGAGGTTCTCCTCGGCCTTTACCGCGCTGGTGTACACCACAACGTCTGCCCCGTCGATATTTTCCGGAGAATGGCCTTTATAGATTGTTGCGCCCAGCTTCTGAAGGCGGTCGGTGGTTTCGCCCAGGCTGCCGTCGCTGCCGGATATGGTAAAGCCCCGCAGAAGCAGTATTTCGGCGATTCCGCTCATGCCAATACCGCCGATCCCGACCATGTGGATGTGGCGGGTTCTTCCGAAAACAGGTTGTGTGGCTATGCGCTTCATCCGTTCTCCTGTTTCTTTTCGTCAATCATACCCAGCACCTGCCTGGCTATGGTATTGGCAGCATCGGGGCGGGCCATATTGAGCGCCGCCTCGCGCATCGTTTCAAGTTTTTTCGGATCGGCCAGCAGTTCCTTAAGCTGTACCGGGAGAGTGCTTCGGGCGTGCTTGTCGCGCAGCATAACCGCTGCGCCGCCCTCTACCATTGCTTTGGCATTTTTGGTCTGATGGTCGCCGGCCACATTGGGCGACGGCACCAGTACACTCGGTTTACCGGTTATCAGCAGTTCGGCGCATATGCTGGCGCCGGCACGGGTAACGACAACATCGGCAGAACCGTAAGCGTAGGGCATGGCGTCGATAAAGTGGTACAGGCGCAGGCGTTCGTACGATTCCGGATTGATGATTTCCTGAACATCCGTCAAATACTTCGGTCCGCACTGCCATATGATCTGAAGGCCCATTTCGTTGTGCAGCGTGTCGATATTTTCCGCTACGGCCATATTAAGGGTCTGGGCGCCGCCACTGCCACCCAGGATGAGTACGGTAGGCAGATCCTCACGGAAGCCGAAAAATTCATAGGCCTGCTTGCCGGGTTTGGCCATCAATGTTTTACGTGTCGGATTTCCGCAGAGTACAACCTTCTCTTCAGGGAAATGGTCTTTGGCCGCATCAAAAGCAGTAAATATGAGAGTTGCGTGTTTGGCGAGAAGTCGGTTTGTAACGCCGGGGTAACTGTTCTGCTCCTGCAGTACAAGGGGCACACCGGCCTTTGCGGCAACCCACCCGATGGGGCCGGCAACATAACCACCGCAGCAAACCACAGCATCCGGCTTGAATTTCCTGATAATCTTATAGCTTTGCGCAATGCTGGTACCCAGTTTCAGGGGGAATGCCAGGTTTTTGAGGGTGAGGCGGCGATGGAAACCACTTATCCATACATCCTCAATATTGTAACCGGCTTTGGGAACAGCGATCCATTCCATGCGGTTGCGGGTACCTACAAAGCAGAGCTCCACGTTACGGCCGGTGTCGCGCAGCGCGTCGGCTATGGCGATAGCGGGGTACACATGACCGCCGGTTCCGCCGGCCGCCAGAAGAATTCGGTATGTATTGTCTTTACTCAATTTCAACCGCCTGTTTTGAAATGTTCAGGAGAATGCCGATCATGGCACCGGAAAAAAGCATGCTTGTACCGCCATAGCTCACAAAGGGCATAGGCAGTCCGGTTACCGGGAATAGCCCGCAGGCCACAGCTGCATTCACAAATCCATAGATCACCACGGTGAGCGTACAGGCCACGGCTATAAGCATGCCCAGTTCGTCGGGTGCCTTCCGGGCAATGAAAACAATGCCCCGGATCAGTATGCCCATGAAAACCAGCAGAATGAATCCGGCTCCCAGCAGGCCGTACTCTTCGGCGATTATCGCGAAAATGAAATCGTTGTAGGGGGCGGGCAGGAAATCACGCTGTGTACTTTTTCCGATCCCAACGCCGAATGTGCCGCCACGGGCGATCGCAATATGCGCCTGCTGGGCCTGGTATCCGGCGCCAAGCACAAACTCATCGCTTTTGATCTGAACAACCTGTTCCACATAATTGTTGATGCGGCTCTGGCGCTCAAGCGACTGTGAAAGCAGGAATCCGGCACCAACAACGCCAACTATAACAAGCGCAGCGAGCTGAACCACACTTGCCCTTCCTATGAACATGATGACCAGAGACAGTCCGAAAAGCACGGCCGCGCTGCTGAAATCCTCAAGCCCGATCAGCAGACAGGTAATCGATATCCACATAAGCGTGGGCAGAAATGCCCGGGTGAAACTTTTGATATAGTCTTTCTTCTCCACCACCAGAACCACGACCAGTATGAGCAGGGCCACCGTGGCGAAACTGGACGGCTGGAATGAAAGACCACCAATGCTCAGATAACGGCGTGCCCCGAACACCTCATTGCCGTATAGAGTAACCACCGTAAGGAATACCCAGCTCAGAATCACACCGATACGGGCCAGTTTGGCCACAATGTGGTAGTCGATTTTTGAGAAAATGACCAGCACTATAAACGATATCCCCACCTTCATCAGGTGTCCGAACACCAGGCTGGCCGCCGTGGTATTCTTCATTTCTGCGAAGTAGGCGATAGATGAATACACCGCAAGCATACCGGCCACCATCAGCAGAACCACCATAGCAATCAGCCATCTGTCGCTCTGACGCATTCCCGCCATCTCACCCGAACTTTCGAGGATGTAGGAGGTTTTATGATTGGGCGATGCTATGAACATAATTATTTAAACGTGAATGGTATAGCTCATAAGCTCTTGAGCTCTTGAGCTGTTAAGCTGTTGGCTCCTGAGCATTGAATTCATAATTGGTATCGATTTTGCCACTCAAACTTCTGCCTTTTGCTTTCTGCCTTTTGTTCGTTGCCTTTTGCTTTCTGCTTTCTGCCTTTTGCTCGTTGCTTTCTGCCTAAGAAATTTTCCGTACCGCTTCCTTAAAAACCTGTCCGCGGTGCTCATAACTGTTGAACATGTCGAAGGAGGCGCAGGCCGGGCTGAGCAGTACAACTTCGCCGCGCCGCGCTTTTTTGGACGCTATGGCAACGGCTTCTTCCATGCTTTCGGCTGTGAGCATGTAGGGTGCTTCATTGCCGAGCTGTCGTTCGATCTCCTGACGCCCCTCGCCGATTGCGATGATGGTGTGAACCTTGCTTTGCACTTCACCGGCGATCTCTGAGTAGTCGTTACCTTTGTCACGGCCTCCCAGGATCAACACAACCGGTTCATTGAAACTTTTCAGGGCATACCATACGGCATTCACGTTGGTAGCCTTGCTGTCGTTTATATAGCGGACTCCCCTCACGATCCGGACCTGTTCCAGGCGGTGCTCAACACCCTCGAACTGCATCAGGCTGTCGCGTATTACCTCGTTCCTGATCTCGAAGGCCCGTGCTGCAAGGGCCGTTGCCAGGCCGTTGTTGAGGTTGTGGCGGCCTCTGAGACCGATGTCGCCTACATTCATGAGGAAGTCCTCCTTATTGTCCATTTTGAATATTATTTTGTCGTCACGTACAAATGCGCCTGCCGGCACTTCGTTCTGATCCGAAAATCCAAGCAGCTTCGGACAGCTATCGAGCCGGGAAAGGACCTCGATGTGTTTTTTCAGAACAGGGTCGTCGAAATTGTAAATCAGGTAGTCGTCCGGGCCCTGGTTTTCATATATCCTGAGTTTGGATGCCGTGTAATTCTCGAATTTGTTACTGTAGCGGTTCAGGTGATCAGGTGTGATGTTCAGTATCATGGCAACCCTGGGCCGGAACCGGTCGATATGGTCGAGCTGAAAACTGCTTACCTCAAGTGCGATCACTTCGCCGGCAATGGGCTGATCAACCAGGTCGGCGTATGCGATGCCGATATTGCCGCCCAGCCGGCATGAAAGCCCTGCAGTCTGCCACAGGTGATGTACCCAGGTTGTGGTGGTTGTTTTGCCGTTGCTGCCGGTAATGGCGATGAGCGGACTATCGGAGAACCACCAGCTTACCTCGATCTCGGAATAGACGTTGCGCCCGCTCCCGAGCCAGGCCAGGGTGAGCGGGGCATCAGACGGAACGCCCGGGCTGATAACCGCAAAATCGCCGGATTCGGCGCGCCCGCTGTGACCGCCCTGCTCAAAATCGATTCCTTCCCGCTCAAGCCGCGCAAGGGATACGTCGGGGATCGGACCGCTGTCGGTTACAAAGACCGTCGCACCCTTATGCTTCAGCAGGCAGGCTGCCGCCACACCGCTGCGGGCTCCTCCGATAATGACGATATGTTTGCCTTTTACATCCATCACCGGATTTTCAGGGTTATTATGGTCAGTACGGCCAGCATGATCGAAACAATCCAGAATCGCACAACAATCTTCGGCTCGGGCAGGCCCATCTTCTCAAAATGGTGGTGCAGTGGGGCCATGCGGTAAAACCGGCGGCCTTCGCCGTATTTCCGTTTTGTGTACTTGAAATAGGTTGTCTGGATGATCACCGACAGCGTTTCCATAAAGAAAACACCGCATAATATGGGCAGCAGCAGCTCTTTGTGAACCAT
>RECM01000259.1 GCA_007694035.1 Balneolaceae bacterium | reverse complement strand
GGATCGAACATCCCGAACGAACCGGTCAATCTGACCGGTATTGCCGGACGTTTTCAGGCATTCAGACAGATTCTGCCGCGCTTCACAGGCGATATACAGATAATTAGCGGCGGGCCGGTTATTGCATCGGCAGCGCCCTATGAGATCTTTGCCACCCCCGGATCAATCACATTCAGCTGGGAAACCGAAGAACCCGGCCACTCGGAAGTCAGATACGGTATTACACCCGATTTTGAACTCGGAAAGGTGATCGACGAAACCCCTAAAACCACCCATACCATTGTGATCGAAGACCTTGATCCTGCTACGGTCTACAAGGTACAGCTTCGATCCGCCATTGGTACCGACACCAGTACTACAGCCAAATACATTACATCGACCGCGTCGCCGGCCGGAACAACCGGCGAAATACGTGTCTATTTCAGTAAATCGGTCGACAACGGACTTGCCACTTATCAGGAGGCCGTATCGAATGAGAATTTCAGCAACCGCCTGATCAGTTATATTGAGGCGGCCGAAGAGACGGCTGTATTTGCCTTCTACAGCATCAGCGGCGGCGTGGGCGACCAGATTGCCAACAAGATCATTGAAGCCCACCAGCGGGGCGTGGATGTGCGGGTAATCGCCAGTGGCCACACGGGTAATCCGAACGCGGTGATCAACAAACTTTCGAATGCCGGTGTGAGGGCCACTCTCAGCCTTGGCAATGAACAGCAGCACAATAAATTCGCAGTGATCGACGCGCACCATCAGGATCCCACGAAATCGTGGCTGATTACCAGCTCCTGGAATGCAACCGACGACGGTACATTCAACCAGTTCCAGAACATGGTGAATATTCAGGATGTAGCCCTTGCACGGGCATACCAGCTTGAGTTCAACCAGATGTGGGGCGCAGAATCGGGCAGTTTCAATGCGGCGAATGCGCGCTTCAGTGAAAACAAGGTGGTTGTGAATCCGTCGGCCTTCTGGATTGGGGAGGACCATACCCAGGTCCGTTTATATTTCAGCCCGCAGGCAGGTACAGAGTCGCAGATAATCCGGGCACTTGCCACCGCCACTTCTACCATCGATCTGGGTCTTAACCTGATTACCCGCCGTTCAATATCTAATACAATGCTCAGTCGCTTCAACGACGGTGTGAAAGTGCGCGGTGTGATCGGCCAAATTTCAGGCCAGGGCAGCGAATGGGACTATCTGAGCAGCTGGGCCGATGTGCATCATTTTTCACAGGCTGAATTCGGACTGCTTCACCACAAATATGCTATCATCGACGGTGAAAACACCAACGATAACACCAAGGTGATTACCGGCTCACATAACTGGTCGAATAATGCCAATGTGTTTAACGACGAAAATACACTGATTATCTATAACGGCCGGGTCGCCAATGAATTCCTGCAGGAATTCGCGGCACGGTATACCCAGGCCGGCGGCCAGGATGTATTCACAGCCGTATCAATTGCCGAAAACGGGGACGAGCTCCCCGGGTCGGTTTCACTCGGCCAGAACTATCCGAACCCGTTCAACCCCGCTACGAATATCCGCTTTGAACTCAATTCAGAGCATACCATAACCCTGAGTGTATTCGATATTATGGGCCGCAGGGTTGCCACACTGGCCGATAACCGCGGGTATTCAGCTGGCGAACATACTCTGACTTTTGATGCCTCCAGCCTGTCGAGCGGTGTCTACATCTATCAGCTCAGGCTTGATAACGGCCAGACATTTTCCCGGAAGATGATGCTGGTGAAATAGATCTGAATGCGGGCCCGCTAATCGGGCTCATTTCACCGGCTCACTGATTGTGTATCAGCAACCTGGCCTGATCACAGATCAGGATGCCGGATTGTTTGAAGCTGCCTGTTCAATAAGTGGGCGGGAAGTTTCTCTCCGGCCAGCACGGCCAATGGAAGTGTATTGCCCTCAGGCGGAAGCTGGCAGGTGGTATAGGGCGAAAACGCGCAGGGCGGGTTGTAGGCTTTGTTGAAATCCAGTACAGTAGTACCACCGGGGCCGGGATTATCCACGTAGATATACCGCCCTCCCGGATAGGTTTCAGTACTGCCGGTTTCATCCGCAATGATGATAAACAGCCGGTCGCCGGTACCCAGAACGGTGAGTTCATGTGTCTCGCCCTTCAGGTCGAATACGAGTTTACCGGCCGATTCTTCATCTGAGGTCTGCCCGAGAATATTTGTAACCGGGATGGTGGTTGGCACATCGTGGGGCACAAGTTTTGCCATTACACGGTATTCAAGGTCTGGCGGATAGCGTTCGATACCCCGGAATCTTTTTAAAATTTCGCTTTCGGTATCGAACAGCCGGATCCCGGTCAGGTCTCCCCTTTGAATAACCATCCAGGTCAATCGTCCGTATTGCAGTTCGGCGCTGTATGTGGGGGTATAGATTACCGCATTGTCCAGCGGCTGCCCGTCGGCCAGAATGTGAAGCCCATCGGCCGGATACATCCTTATTGTATCACTTTGAAGCTCGAATCTGCCCGCATAGGCGGGTACAGATCCTTCCGGAAAAAGAAAATCGACATCACCGGCTGTGCCGAAGGTCTGTACGGGTTCATCAAACCAGTACAAACCGGCAAGTCGCAGCCATCCCTGTGGTTCCTTGAGGCGGTCGATGCGGTCACGGTGCCATTGCTCGATCTCGGCTTGATGCTCACCGGCACTGAGCTGGTGTTCAGACCGGCAACCTGTTAACAGAGTCGATAAAATGAACGTAATCAGAATGAAATGAGATGTATGAAGTGTAAATCTATGCATTGCAGCGTTCCCGAGGGTAAACAAACTGAGTCCGGTTATCGCAGTTTATCCCGCGCTGATTGAGCAGGAGAAATGCGGGCCCGGAGATATTATTTTGGATTGGTAATGCTGTGACATGATAATATACGACCATGCCACAATATACGACCATGGCCTGTCGCAGGAGTCACGGACTTGTAAATTCTATCAATTTGTTACAGTTTTCGGCCGGCCCGCATCGCTGCTGATGGGAACGGATAGCATCTGTTTGAAAAATATCTTTATGCCTTGCAACTCAGTTGCATTATCAGTAGTTTTACAAGTCATGAACCGTGATCCAAAAAGCATTCTCCACCAGTATAAACTTAAAAATACCCCGGTCAGGGTATCGGTACTTGAAGTATTACTTGGCTCGGGGGTTGCTCTGTCGCATGGGGATATTACTGAGCGATTAAAGGGTAAGGGTATAGACAAGGTTACACTATACCGTACGCTTAATTCATTTACAGAAAAAGGGCTTACACACAAGGTGCCGACCGAAGATCGCAACTGGTTGTATGCAATTTTTGATGAAGACCTTCTCAGCCCGTCCCAGGATCATTATCATGCACATTTTGTCTGTAACAAATGTGATAAAATTTATTGTCTGCCTGTTGAAGAACACCAAAGCATACAAATGAGCTCATACAAAATGGGGTTCAAAGTATTAAGCAGCGAGGTAAGGCTTCACGGGTTGTGCCCAGTCTGTCATTAAGGAGTTATTTTTATTTTGAAACAGGGAATATCGGTTAATAATATGCCCATTTTAACAAGGTTGAGCATATTTCTCTCTTCACTTTGCCTTGCCCATTGCCTGGCAATGCCGCTGGTAGTTTTACTGCTGCCTGCATTGGCCCATTTCTTTTCTGAAACAGTCGAGATACTGCTTGTTATGAGCATTCTGCCGGTAAGCCTGATCGCTTTTTTACCGGTCTGGAACAGGCACCGGAACAACAGTATACTTCGGGTGTTCATTATAAGTCTGATACTTATTTTCGGAAGTCAATTCGTATTTCATGGGGATCTTTTTTTGAATTCTGATTCTGCAAATTTAATGGCTGGCTCATTTTCCATTGCGTTTATCAGGGGCATGTCTATGCTGGCCGGCTCGCTGGGCCTTGCTTATTCGCTCTATATGGTGAACAGGCACACACATGTGTGTACCAACCCCCATCACCATCACCACTAACGATTTTCCTTTTCAGTCCCGAGAGATAAAACACAAGGGGTGCGACACTGACCGGTCGCACCCTTTTTCTTTAGTTTACATCGCGCTCAATATATTCCTGATAAAGCAGGGTATGGCGGCTCACCATTGGTATGTTGAAACCCCGGATGAACACGTGATCGATCCGGGTCATTGTTTCGAGCGGATCACCATCACTTACGAACAGATTTGCCGTTTTGCCTGCTTCAATACTGCCAATGGCATGATCAACGCCCAGTATTCTGGCCGGATTAATAGTAATAGCCTTCAGCGCCTCTTCTCTGTCGAGCCCGTAGGCTGCGGCGTAGCCGGCATGGTAAGGCAGGTTTCTCACATTTTCAGTCTGGCTTGTTTGAATAGCGACCAATACTCCGGCTGATGCGAGCAAACCGGCGTTCTGATACGGTCGCTGATAGTTATCGTAGCCACGCGCCGGGGTTCTGAGCACAGGGCCCACAATTACCGGAACACCGGCCTCGGCTATCTGCCCGGCCACCCTCCACCCTTCGGCAACCGAACTGAGCACAGCCCTGATGTGGGTATTGGATTTTATCCATTCGAGTGCATTCAGAATATCTTTCTCCCGGTCAACACTTATAATGACAGGCAGATCTCCCCTGTATACAGCCCTCATGGCTTCCATATCGGCATTGCGAGTTGGTCTCATTTTTCCGGACGGATCAGCCTCGTATACTTCCATCATCTGATGGTAGGTTTTAGCTTCTTCCAGATATTCATTGAGCTGTTTAAGGTTACGCTGATATTCACGGCGAATATCTTCATCACTGCGGGAGTCCCACCAGCCACGCCGGCCGTCGGCGGGCCAGTTCAGGTGCATCGCTGCATCCTGCACCACGGCCATGCTGTCGGGCGTGTAGCCATACAGGTTAATCAATGTTGACTTGCCCGGAATAATGCCGGATGTGGGGTAAGAAAGCACGGTTGTTACCCCGCTGACACGGGTAACGGGAATCGCTACTGCTGCGGGATTTATAGCCGTGAACGCCTTCATATGCGGATTGAAATTTCCAAGCTCGGCATCATCAACGGTGACGGGTATGGCACTGATCTCGATAAGCCCCAGCCGGGTTCCCGCATCGATAAAACCGGGATAGACATGCCTGCCGGATACATCGATAACGGTATAGTCGGGGTCAAAGCTGGTTGCCTGTCCGGCATATTCAATTACATTGCCATGAATGAGCACCGTTCCGTCTTCAATGGTGCCATTTGTGATGGTGTGAACTGTTCCGCCAACCAGTGCAAATTTTCCAAATCCCGGTTTTTCCGTTATCTGCCCATAGACAGACAAATGCATAGATGCGATCAGGATAAACGGAAGTATGATATTTTTTAACATATTGAGTAACATAGTATTAATGCCTTTATATAAAATCAATGGAGATGTCCGTTCAGCTGCTGTATCCCGTTGAACCGGGAATTCAACTGGTGTTGAGCGGATGAATTCTGCTCACCGAAGAAAAGCCAGACGTCTTCCATGCATGCGTCGTGGTGGCGGCCGGCTTCAAATTCCGCCATGGAGTCATACGTTTCTGTTACACTCACCTGCAGGCGCTGGTCATCACCATCGGCCTCTCTGTCGAAACGCCTGACTCCGTCAACAAAGGTCATTTCGTTGATGGCGTAAATGCTGAGTGGGTGCGCACTCCACAGACTCAGGTCGGCCTGTTTGCCCACCTCCACAGATCCGACCAGGTGATCGATACCCAGCTGGATGGCAGGATTCAGCGTGATCATACGCAGTGCCTCATTATGGGTAACACCACCATACTTTACGGTCTTTGCCGCCTCATGATTAAGGTGCCGGATAACTTCCGGGCTGTCGGAGTTGATGGAATTGACCACTCCATACCTGTTCAGAATGGCGGCGTTATATGGTGTTGAGTAGTAAACCTCAAACTTGTAGGCCCACCAGTCGGCAAAAATGGAGGTATGAGCCCCGTTCGCCTTCAGTTCCGGTGCAACCTTGAACGCTTCGTTGGCATGCTGGAAGGTGTAATTTTTGATGCCGTAGTCATTGAAAACACGCATCAGCATCAGTATTTCGTCGGACCGGTACGAGTGGCAGTGAACCAGGATGGTTCCGTCGATAATATCGGCCAGCACGTCAAGGCGGATGTTGCGGGCTACCGGCTCAGGTGCCGGATTCCTTCGCGGGTTTCGCTCGTGCAGGGCTTTTGCCTGTTCGTACCGGGTCCGCTTTTCACGGTACTCGATGGCCTGGTCGAAATGTTCGCGAACGATCTGTTCCACGCCCATCCTGGTTCTGGGCTGTACATTGCTGCCCTGCCCATGTACCCGTGTTGGATTCTCGCCCAGGGCGAATTTGATGGTGCGGGGTGCACCGGCAAATCGCATGTCGGCGGCATCTGCACCATAGTGAAGTTTGAGCGTAGCTCCCTGCCCTCCTATCACATTTGCCGATCCGTGCATGGTATGGATGGTTGTAACACCACCGGCCAGGGCCCTGTAAATACCGACATCATTCGGGTTGATTACATCATACATGCTCACTTCAGCTGTTACAGGGTGAGTAGCCTCATTCACGCCACGCGTAATGGCAAGGTGCGAATGGGCATCGATGATGCCCGGCATCAGGTACATACCGGCGGCATCAACCACCGCTGCGTTCCGGGGAGTTGCCAGATTTTGCCCGATTGCCCTGATAATGCCATTCTCTACTACCACATCGGTGTTTTCGAGCTCATCTCCGCTTATGGTTATGACGGTTGCATTTTTAATGTGTACTGAACCCGTATCCGAAGCACGGGCCTGTACTGAGGCTGCGAGTATGACTATTGCGAACAGAATAATGGATGGTCTCATATCTATCTTCTCCTGCCTTCCTGTGAAAATTCAGTGAATTTGCCAGCCGAGATGCCATACAGTACCTTGCTGTTTTTGTCGGATAACGGGGCGGTTCTGACGGAAAAATCGGCCAGCTTGCCCCTTTGAAGGCTTCCTGTGTTCCGCTCAATACCAAGAATGGCAGCGGTATTGATGGTCATCAATCTGACCAGGGCGGCCTCTTCATATCCGTTTTCAAGCAGGGTCTGAACATGTTTGCCAAAATCGGATGCTTTCATTCCGGATGAGGAAAATCCGGTCTTAACGCCGGCTTCCATCAACCGCCTGGCGTTGTTTACCAGGTCGTAATAAGCTGATTCCTGCCGTTCCCTGAAATTCGCCTCTTCGGCACTTATCTCATCGGTCTCCCCGCTCTCCTGGTTGTTACCGTTGTCTTCTTTCTCCTTTTTGTCCGTCTCTTTTTTCATGTGCGACGGTTTTTCAGGCAGTTCGATACTCACCAGAACAGGTACATTTTTTCTTTTCAGTTCATCGGCCATTGTGTATGCCTCTTTTCCCGACACGAGCACCAGGTTAAATCCAATCTCATCTTTAAGTTTGAGTACTCGCTGTATATCCTCTCTGTTGTCTGCTGAAAAAAAGAAGGGAATACGGTTATCACTGACCGGATAGAGTGCCTCCAGAACTGCGTCTCTCGGGGCAGGCGAATATCTGTCGGGCGTTTCGGCATAGAGTTTCTGATGTTTCTGCAGGGCCGATGCATTGTGGAAAAGCTGCCGGAGACTGGTCATCATGGCCATCAGCGTATTCGGATAGGCTCCGGGTGACGAGACAAACTGCACTTTCTGTGCTATCCGGTCGGCCATCAGGTTATCGGGAGTTTCCGCTCCCGTAAGATGGTATACATCGACCTGGCCGGAAAGGAAAAATCCTTTTATACCAAGCGCCGCCACCGTGAACCCGAGTTGCTGAATTTCGGCAAATTCGCGCTTGTCGGTTTTAAAGTTTTGGGATGTTGCCCGGTCCGGCTGAATTCCGGCCCGTTGGTATCCGGGTTCACCCGGACGGTCGGGCCGTGGCTGATTCGTCGGTGCATCGACCGATCCCCAGGTTCCATAGCCATCGATAAAGCCCGGGTAAACATGAAGCGAATCGCCGCCATCGCGTACCCTGGCATCAAACGGGATGGTCACATTTAGCCCCGCCGCTTCTATGGTCCCGTTTCTCCATACAAGGGTGGCACCTGTAACAACCGTTCCGTCGGCATGGTGAATGGTGATATTTGTAAGGGCTTGCGCGGGTGTGCTTTGAGCCCTGGTATCGTGGTATGTGCACAGCAACAGCAGCGCTGCCACGCAGAATTGCATAATGATCTTCATTCCCGGATTGGTTAGTTAGTGATTGCAGTGTGTTAATAACAGCCTTTAAGACGGTACAGTAAAGAGGATAAATGTAAAGTGATGTAATTTTTTATACCTGAATTACCCCCGTTCTGAACACGGGAATATCCGGATTGTGATCGGCAACTTCAATCGCACGCGATATCCGTTCCCGTGTGCTTTCCGGATGGATGATATCATCGACCCACAACCTGGCTGCCGCATAGCGCACGTCGGTCTGGCGCTCGTACCTGTCCTTCAGCTGTTTCAGGAATTCCTTCTTTTTCTCTTCGGTTACAATCTCACCGCGTTTTTCATGGGCGGCCACTTCTATCTGCAGCAGCGTATTCGCCGCCTGACTGCCACCCATTACGGCGATCCGCGCGGTCGGCCAGGCAAAAATAAAGCGCGGATCGTAGGCTTTACCGCACATGGCATAGTTGCCGGCACCATAGCTGTTCCCGGTTATAATGGTAATCTTGGGCACCGTTGAATTGGCGACCGCATTTACCATCTTGGCCCCGTCTTTGATGATTCCGCCGTGCTCGCTTCTCTTCCCTACCATGAATCCGGTCACATCCTGCAAAAAAACGATGGGTATTTTTTTC
>RECM01000169.1 GCA_007694035.1 Balneolaceae bacterium | reverse complement strand
GAACTCGACCGTGTTCAGGTACATCTCAATAATCTCTTTCTTGGTGTAACTCCGTTCGATCTGGATGGCGGTGATGATCTCGCGAAGTTTTCTGGTCGGGGTAACTTCACGGCCGATGCTTTTATAGAGGTTCCGTGCCAGCTGCTGGGAGATGGTCGACCCGCCCTGCCTGCGCCCGCGAAGCAGGTGGTAGGGGATGGCGGCTGTTCGAACGATATCGATGCCCCAGTGATCATAAAAACGGTGGTCTTCGGTGGCCACCAGCGCGTTCACAACATGGGTAGATATGCGGTCGTAGGGTACATAGGTGCGGTTTTCAACAAAATAGGTGTCGAGAACCACATCATCGCGGCTCATCACGAACGAGGCTACGTCGGTGCGCGGATTTTCAAGCTCTTCGATCGAAGGCAGGCCCTGCATAAGGAAATGGAGGAAAATAAGGCCGGCAATAAAGAGCAGAACAATAAACGATCCGATTATGGCAACAGGGTTGCGGTAGAGCGGCCTTTCAACCGTCTTCTGCCTGACTTTCTTCTTCCCGGCTTCGATGCGCTTCTTATCCATTATGCTGCGCCGGTATTCCGGATCGTTCAGGTACTTGTGTTCGTCAAATTCTTCGTCGTGATTCATCTCGTTCTTTTTTCGAAAGTGGCCGCGGCATCCCTTTGTCCGACCACCTAACGAGTTGGAATTCTCCGTTAGTATAAACGGCTAAAGAAAAGGCCTCAAAGAAATTACCGGTATTTATGTAGGTTTTGCTGCCGACCTTGTTAAACCTGGGTGTATGGTGATGCCCGCACAGTATAACATCATAATCACTGCTCTCGAGCATCGATTTGGCCCAGTTATCTATTCTTTCCATTGCGCTTGGCGTAAAGCCGGACAAAAACCTGCTGACCCTTGAAAAAGCCATGGTAAGCCAGATGCCGGCAGCCGGTGGAAGCAGAAACTGGTAGATACCAATAAAATAGCGATTTCTGAGCAGCCGGTGAAGCGGAGGTCGCGGAAGTTTGATATCGGGGTCTTTTACGCCGTCGCCGTGCAGCATAAGCACTTTTTTGCCGCCCAGTACCTCGGTGTGGTATTCATGGTTTACGGTGAAGCCTGATGCGGGCAGCAGCGGCCCCGTCCAGTTGTCGTGGTTTCCGGTAATAAAAATGGTGGCGGGATTTCCTTCGTGGTGTTTGCGGAACCAGAACAGGATGCGGTTACCGATATGGGGGGCCTTGCCCCGGTACTCCATCCAGTAATCGAACAGATCGCCGAGAATTACGATGCGCAGCCGTTTCCGGGTTGCATACTGCACAAGCTGCACTACCGCATCCTCGATTTTCAGGTTCATATCGTCGTTGTAGCCACCCATATGGGTGTCTGAAAAGAAGATGATATCGCCGGGTTTAAGATTCATCTCTGCCCTGTTTAAACAGCCGGAGCATTTCGTCAACTTCTGCGGGGTTGACCTTTGCTTCGGGGTTCTCACCCGGATCCTGCGACAGGTTTTCTGTGCGGCTTTTGCCCTGATCGACGGTTAGCAGGCGGATGAATTCGGATGCACGCTGTGCGGCCACACCCGCGTAGCGGCAGTCATCCAGAATTTCCTGGTCGTCGGTAATTACAATCCACTTGCCGCGGGCACCCTTTTGGCGGATGGCGGAGCGTATGTGTTCGTCGGCCGAGTGCGGATGGCTGAACTGAATGGTGATATTGCCACCGGAACGGTTGAGGGCAACTTTTGGCCCGTCGAACACCAGTGTAGCACCTATACCGTCGTGCAGGCAGATTTGTGAGACGATGGCCACAAAATGGCTGTATGCGTCGGAGTGGTTTTCGGGCAGACGGGAGGCTACAGCACCGATTTTGTGCATTACATTATGAGCGTCTATAAGCCTGCGTTTACGCATCGCTACTTTTTCCGTGTGGTGACAAAGCGGATGAAATTCTCCATATGGCCGCGGGATTCGCTGTCGGGGAATTCCATAAGCTGGTTCAGGGCTGCGGCTGCATACCCGTTCATTTTTTCAGTGGCGTAATCCAGCCCGCCGAATTCACGAACAAAATCCATAATACGTTGTACCTCATCGTCGGTTTTTCCCTTTTTCCGGTAGAGGGAACGCATCGATCTGCGCAACATGAAAGGCGCATTGTCGAGCGCCGCGATCAGGGGGATGGTGATTTTGCGCTCCCTTATGTCGTTGCCGATCGGTTTTCCCACATCAGCCGGGCCATAGTCGAAAATATCATCGCGTATCTGAAAAGCAATACCCGTATTGCGGCCGATTTCGCTCAGAGACTGCTGAATGGCGGGATCTTTGGTGGCCGAAATCGCACCGCTTTCGCAGCATGCGGCTATAAGGCTGGCTGTTTTTTCATAGATGATGCGGAAATATTTTTCCTCGGTCATGTTCTGCAGTTTGGAAGCCTTCAGCTGCCTTAGCTCGCCTTCGCTCATGCTTTTAACCGCTTTCGACATCACCTGCAGCAGGTCGTATTCGCCCGCGCTCACCGAAACGAGCAGCCCTTTGGCCAGCAGAAAGTCGCCCAGCAGAACACTGGCCTTGTTTTTCCAGATGTAGTTAATGCTCATGAAGCCGCGCCGCTTTTCCGATTCATCGACCACATCGTCGTGGATCAGTGTGGCGGTGTGGAGCAGCTCGATCATGGTAGCGGCCCTGTAGGTGCTTTCGTTGATGCCGCCGCAAAGGTTTGCCGAATGCAGTACAAGCATGGGGCGCATCTCCTTGCCCTTCATTTTCATAAGGTACCTGATCATCTGATCAAGAAGAAATACGTCGGACTTAAGTTCGTTTTTAAAAAATTTGCGAAATTCTTTCAATTCCCGGGCGATCGGATCGCGCAGATCATTGATACTTATTTCTTTATCGGATGCGGTAAGAATTGTAAGAGCGTCGGTTTCTTCAGCGGTATTCATTTAAGCCAATTATTGCGGAAAATATTCAATAAATTTAGTGGTCTTGCGGGGCAGCCCGGACCGCGGTCCGCTGTTTGCAACGGTTTGTACCTGTATGTAACTTGCCCGGCAAAACATCATAAATATTGAGCAAGAATAAACATAAAAAGAATTGAAAACGTTAAAAAAAATTGGACTTTTTACAAGTGGCGGTGATTCTCCGGGTATGAACGCAGCCGTTCGCGCCGTAGTTCGCACCGCAATCTATAATGACCTGGAGGTATTGGGAGTGCGCCATGGTTACCAGGGCATTATTGAGGGTGATTTTGTGGATATGGACCGGCACTCGGTATCGAATATCATACAGCGGGGCGGTACCATTCTAAAATCGGCCCGGTCGAAGGAATTCCGTACCGAAGAAGGCAGGCGCAAGGCCGCCGAGCACCTGAAAAAACATAACGTAGACGCCCTTGTGGCGATCGGCGGCGACGGAACCTTCCAGGGGGCAACCATCCTGAACGAAGAGCATGGTATTGCGGTAATCGGCATCCCCGGCACCATCGACAACGACCTGTACGGCACCGACGAAACCATAGGCTACGATACGGCCCTGAATACGGCCCTCGATGCCATCGATAAAATCCGTGATACGGCCGATGCGCACGAACGCCTGTTCCTGGTTGAAGTGATGGGGCGCGACGCCGGATTTATTGCCCTGGAGACCGGTATAGCCGGCGGCGCGGAGATGATTCTGCTGCCGGAAACACTGAACCAGGTGAAAGATATCAAGGTGAATTTGAACGAGGTGCTAAGCGCCCACCGCCGCAGTACCCTGGTAGTGGTTGCCGAGGGTGATGAAACCGGAGGCGCGCTCAACCTTGCCGAAAAGCTGAAAGAGGATTTTGAGAGGTATGAGATGCGGGTCTGCATTCTCGGCCACATTCAGCGGGGCGGATCGCCGACTGCGCGCGACAGGGTACTTTCGAGCCGCCTGGGTTCGGCTGCCGTTACCGCGCTGATGGAGGGTCACAGCAACGTGATGGTGGGCCTGATCAACGGCGAGGTAAAACTCACACCGCTGAAAAACACCTGGTCGCGCAAGAAAAGCATCAAATATGAACTGCTTGAACTGGCAAAAATTTTAAGCTGAACGCTGGTTGCGACAGCCGGAAATCGCATCGTACAGATTTAAATCGTGCAGAATTGAATCGAGCTGAATTGTATCGTACTGAATTAAATCGTACAGAATTGATTCGTGCTGAATTGAATCGTGCAGAATTGAATCGTACATAATTGAATCGTACATAATTGAATCGTGCAGAATTAAATACAGAGTGTATCCATGATCAGAGTTGAAACGAGTACCGCCGGGAGTTTTCTGAAAGAGGGAAGCTACGGGCAGGCGCTAAAGAAAGCGGAGGAGAGCTTTAAACAGCTACAGGACAAGACCGGAAAGGGGCCCGAATGGCTTGGGTGGCGCGATACGGTTGCCCAACCCGACGACGCACTGCTCGAGGAGATCGATTCGCTGGCTGCATCGGTCAGGCAGTCGGCAGATATCTTTATTGTGTGCGGCATCGGCGGATCGTACCTGGGTTCCAAAGCGGTTATAGAAGCGCTGGGACCGGAACTGCTGCCGGGCAAGCCGGAAATTCTGTATGCGGGCCACAATATGAGCGGCCGCTACCTTGAAGAGCTGCTAACATACATCAGCCGGCCCAAAGAGGATGGAACACCGAAACAGGTGTACCTGAACGTAATTTCCAAGTCGGGCACCACCATCGAGACGGCGCTGGCGTTCAGGGTACTGCGCAAATGGATTCACACCGCCTATGGTGACCGTGCAACGGAGCACATCATCTGCACCACCAGTGCCGAAGGCGGGGCGTTGAACAAGATCATCCGGGCCAACGGTTACCGCAAATTCGTGCTGCCCGATAATATTGGCGGCCGGTTTTCCGTGCTCACGCCGGTTGGGCTGCTTCCGATCGCGGTGGCGGGCATTGATATACGCACACTTTTTTACGGTGCGGTGGCGGCCTATCAACTGCTGGAAAAATCGCCGGAAATGGTTCTCAGCTATGCCGCGACCCGTTTCGCATTGTACGGGCAGGGGTACCGGATCGATGTGTTCACCAGTTTTGAGCCCCATCTGAAATCGTTCGGCGGCTGGATGCAGCAGCTGATGGGCGAGAGCGAGGGGAAAAATGGCAAAGGGCTGTTCCCGGTGCTGCTGGGCTATTCCACCGATCTGCACAGCGTTGGGCAGATGGTACAGGACGGGCACCGGAATATCATCGAAACCTTTCTGGTGGTAAACACGGCGGTTCAGAAACTCAGGATTGAAGCCGAAGCGGACGATCACGACGGGCTGAACTACCTGCAGGGGCGCTCGTTTCACGACATCAATACCAAAGCGTTCGAGGGCACCCGTGAGGCTCATACCCGGGGTGGAGTGCCGCCATTTACGGTTGTATTCGATGAGCTGAATGCCCAATCTGTAGGGCAGGCCATCTACTTCTTTGAACTGGCAACGGCAGTATATGTGTATTGCCTGGGCGAGAATCCGTTCGATCAACCCGGTGTTGAAGATTACAAAAAAGAAATGTACCGTCTGCTAGGCAAGCCGGTCTGAAACCTCATATCAGATTAAACATGACAGACCCGCGGGAGAAAAAATTTCACTTTCTGGCAATTGCCGGTAATATCGGTGCCGGAAAATCGTCGCTCACAAACCTGCTTTCACGCCACTTCAAGTGGGAGGCGCATTACGAGTCGGTTGACGACAATCCCTATCTGCAGGATTTTTACGAAGACATGCTCCGGTGGAGTTTCAACCTGCAGATCTATTTTCTGTCGAGCCGTTTCCGCAAGCAGAAAGAGCTGCTTACCGATGCGCAGAGTTTCATACAAGACAGGACGATCTACGAGGATGTGGAGATATTTGCCCGCAACCTGTATGACATGGGCCTGATGAGCCATCGCGACTACGAGAACTACAAATCACTGTTCAAGGAGATGACCGATTACCTGCGCCCGCCCGATCTGCTCATCTATCTGAAGGCAAAAGTGCCGACGCTGGTAAACCAGATACAGCAGCGTGGCCGCGATTATGAAAATTCCATAAGAATCGACTATCTTGAAGGATTGAACAAGTTATACGAAGGCTGGATCATGAATTACCCTCATCAAAAGCTGATTATAGAGACCGACGACCTCGATTTCGTGAACCGGAAAGAGGATCTTGGCAAGGTAATCGGCATGATTGAGGAAAGGCTGTTCGGGTTGTTTGCAGGGAATTGATTAATTACGCTGAAACCCGTAAATTTCTCGGCTGTATGTCAATAGCGAAAACCGTTTTCAAGATCAGTGATATTCCTGAGGGCAAATCGACCCGCAGCCTTGTGCTCGGGCCCGGTGAGCTGGAACTGGAATTTCCACAAAAGGGCGATATAGAAGTGGATGTTCACTTCGAGCGCCGCCATGGATCTATACTGGTGGAATTTGTTACAGAGGCCAAGTTCGTACTCACGTGCGACCGGTCGCTCGACGAATTTGACCACGAAATTGCATGCAGTTACAGGGTTCTGTTCAAGCAGAGCGATGTAGTTGAAGAAGAGAATGAAACAATGGCAACGCGGTTGCTCGATGTGAGCGGTAACAAAATGAGTATTACCGATGAGCTGCGCGACTCAATTTTATTGGAAATACCCGTAAAAAAACTGCATCCCAGGTTTTATGACGAACACGGCGAGCCGCTTCCTTTTGAGAAGCAGTTCGGAACAGCCGGTGAACCGGAAGATGACCCACGTTGGGATGCACTGAAGAATTTAAAAGACAAGATCAACAAGAATTAACCCGAGCAATGGCACATCCTAAAAGAAAAACTTCAAAAGCCCGCAAAAATAAGCGCAGAACACACGACAAGATCGAAGATGTTGTGCTGGCAAAATGCGATAACTGCGGAGCAGCCCACCGCCGCCACCACGTATGTTCGGAGTGCGGCCACTACCGCGGGCGTCAGATACTTGAAGTAACCGCCTGATAACCCGTCTGAAACCAACCGTACCAGACTTATGAAAATAGCCTTAGATGCAGTAGGTGGTGATCATTTTCCGCACCATCCCGTAGAAGGAGCCATACAGGCTGCAAATGAGAGGCCCGATCTCCACATTCTGCTGGCAGGGCCCGGCAAACTGGTGGAAGAGGAACTGAAAAAGCAGAACTTTTCAGGCAGCAACATATCCGTTGTTGATGCGCCCGACATCATCCGCATGGATGATTCTCCCGCCATGGCCGTTAAAACGAAAACCAACTCATCTATCGCCGTGGGCCTGGGCATGCATGCCAAGGGGCACTGCGATGCGTTCATCAGCGCGGGCAATACCGGAGCCCTTCTGGCCGCATCCGCCTTTATACTGGGGCGGCTGCCCGGCGTTATGCGTCCTACCATCGCTTCAAATTTCCCTACCATCAACGGCGTACGGCTTATGGTGGATGTGGGGGCCAATATTGAGGTGAAGCCCGAAATGCTCTACCAGTTTGGCATTATGGGAAGTGTTTTTGCACAGCGTATGCTTGGTGTTGAAAACCCCCGTATAGGCCTGGTAAACGTGGGCGAGGAGGAAGAGAAGGGCGATGAAACCATCCGGAAAGCCCACGAACTGCTAAGGAAGAGCCCTTTTTTCATCGGGAATATTGAAGGCCGCGACATCCTCTCCGGCAAAGCCGATGTGTTTGTGTGTGATGGCTTTGTGGGCAACGTGCTGCTTAAATTTGGCGAATCGATTCCCGATGCATTGATGCATATCGTGAAAAAGGTTATTGTTAAGCGTGGCCTCGACCGGGAGCAGATAGAGCTCATTTCCGGTGTACTTCGCGAAGCATTTGCCCCGTTCGACTATCAGCTGGTTGGCGGGGTACCGTTTCTGGGTGTAAATGGCGTAAGTCTTGTTGGTCATGGAGGCAGTACGCCCATGGCTGTGAAAAATATGATATTCATGGCTGAAAAAATGGTGAGGGAAAAGGTCAATTCGACCATTACCACCTCACTGAATTAATTTTCGTATATGTCTGAAAAAATTACCGCAAAAATTACAGCGGTGGGTCATTATGTTCCGGATTATGTATTAACCAATGCGGAACTTGAAACACTTGTTGAAACCAACGACGAGTGGATCCGCTCACGCACGGGAATACGTGAGCGCCGTATTCTCAAAGATCCGGCCAAAGCAACCGCCTTCATGGGATCGGAAGCAGCCAAAGAGATTCTGAAGAACAGGGGAATAGACGGCTCCGAGATCGACTGCATTGTTGTGGCCACCGTAACCCCCGACTACTTTTTCCCGGCCACGGCCTGTCTTATACAGAGGGAGATCAATGCCGTTAACGCCTATGGTTTCGATATTTCGGCGGCCTGTTCCGGATTTTTGTACGCGCTTACCACCGGTGCATCGCTTATTGAGAGCGGCCGGTACAAGAAGGTGATGGTTATCGGGGCCGACAAGATGAGCTCCATCGTAGACTACACCGACCGGACCACATGCATTATTTTTGGTGATGCCGCGGCGGGAGTGCTGCTCGAGCCCGATACCGGCGGAACGGGCATCATCGATTACATACAGCGCTGCGACGGCAAAGACAGTGAACTGCTGTGCATGCCTGCCGGCGGAAGCCTGAATCCGGCAAACCATGAGACGGTTACCGACCGCCTGCATTTTCTGCGGCAGGACGGCCGAACCGTATTCAAAAAGGCTACTGAATCGATGGCGGACGTGTCGCTTGAGATAATGGAGAAAAACGGCCTTGAATCCGACGATGTGGCATGGTTTGTTCCTCATCAGGCCAATTTCAGGATTATTGATGCCACTGCCAGGCGAATGGGCCTCAGCATCGACAAGGTGATGATGAACATCGAAAAATTTGGCAATACAACGGCGGCCACTATACCGCTGTGCCTGTACGAGTGGAGCGGCCGGCTGAAAAAGGGTGATAATATAATACTTGCTTCCTTCGGCGGCGGTTTTACATGGGGATCTGTTTACTTAAAATGGGCTATTTAATATGAAAGCTGTTCTTTTTCCGGGGCAGGGATCGCAGGTTGTGGGCATGGGCAAAAACCACTACGACCAGAATGAGCATTTCCGTGAGTATGTAAACAAAGCCGACCTTGTTCTGGGCATATCCCTGAGCGAAATCATGTTCGAGGGTCCTGAAGACCGGCTCAGGCAGACCGAATTTACCCAGCCGGCCATTTTTGTACATTCCGTTGCCCTTTTTTCCACCCTGAACGAAGAACCTGACATGGTTGCCGGGCACAGTCTGGGCGAGTTTTCGGCCCTTGTTGCTGCGGGTGCCATCGAGTTTGAGGATGCGCTGGCCATAGTGCGCAAAAGGGGCAAGCTGATGCAGCAGGCCGGGAAAATAAATCCGGGCACCATGGCTGCGGTAATCGGAATGGACGATACCGATGTGGAGGATGCGTGCCATGATGCATCGGAAGCCACCGGGCTCGATGTGGTGGCGGCGAACTATAACTGCCCCGGGCAGCTGGTGATTTCTGGCCACGAAGCCGCTGTAGACATGGCCATTGACCTGCTTAAAGAGCGTGGATGCAAACTGGCGAAAAAGCTGCCGGTAAGCGGGGCTTTTCACTCGCCGCTGATGCAGCCGGCCTATGAGGGGCTGCGCGAAAAACTGCAGAGCCTGAAGATCAAAACCCCGAAATGTTCTGTTTACGCCAACTACACCGGCAAGCCGACCATCGATACCGGCGAGATCCGGTCAAACCTGCTGAACCAGTTGCTCAACCCTGTACGCTGGACCCAGACACTGCAGCAGATGCACAAGGACGGGACCACAGAATTTACAGAAATCGGCCCGGGCAGTGTGTTGCAGGGGCTGGTTAAACGGACTCTGAAGAACGTTCAAATAAACGGATTTCAATAGTTATGACGAATTTTTCACTTGAAGGAAAGAGCTGCCTGGTAACCGGCGGAAGCCGGGGCATAGGCCGTGCGGTTGCCGTTGCGCTGGCCAGGGCCGGAGCCGATGTGGCCATCACCTATGCCCGTTCGGCCGATGCGGCCGAAGAGGTTAAAGCCGAAATTGAAGCGCTTGGCCGCAGGGCCATGGCCATTCAGGCCGACGCAGTCGACGGAAAGCGGGCCGATGAGGTGATTCAGCAGGTTGCCAAGGAGTGGGAGCGCCTTGATGTGGTTGTGAACAACGCCGGCATCACCAAAGATACGCTCATCATGCGCATGAGCGAAGAGCAGTGGGACGATGTGATCACCACGAACCTGAAAAGTGTGTTCAACTACAGCAAGGCGGCCATCCGCCCGATGATGCGTCAGCGCAGCGGGTCCATCATCAATGTGAGTTCGGTGGTGGGCATATCGGGCAATGCGGGTCAGACCAACTATGCGGCCTCCAAAGCAGGGATCATCGGTTTCACGAAATCGCTGGCCAAAGAGATCGCATCACGCAACATCCGGGTGAACGCCATTGCCCCGGGCTACATTCGCACCGAGATGACCGGCCAGCTCAGCGAAGATGTACTTAAAGCCATTGAAAGTTCGATCCCCATGGGCCGCTCCGGCGAATCCGATGAGGTTGCCGATACCATTGTTTTCCTCGCATCGGATGCAAGTCGCTATATTACAGGCGAAACGATCCGTGTGGATGGCGGAATGGCCATGTAATGAACGCGGGTGTTACGTGCTAAATTCATTTTTCTTATATTAGCACAGATTTTTTTACGATACATACGATCTATTTTTACTACCAATCAAATAAATAAGGAACCGCAATGTCAAAAGATGTCGCTTCAAAAGTAAAAGCTATTATTGTTGATAAACTGGGTGTTGACGAATCTGAAGTAACAGATTCCGCCAATTTTACCAACGATCTTGGTGCCGATTCGCTGGATACCGTTGAACTGATCATGGAATTCGAAAAAGAGTTCGATATGAGTATTCCCGACGAAGATGCTGAAAATATCGCAACTGTTGGCGATGCCGTTAAATACATTCAGGAAAAAGGTTCCTGATAACAGCCATCCTATTACCGGGTTAAAAGCATGTCTGACAAGAGGAGAGTTGTAGTCACAGGTCTTGGGGCGTTGACCCCTGTTGGCAATGGTGCGGATGGTTTCTGGGAGGGTCTGAGATCGGGAAAGAGCGGTGCGAGCACCATCACCCATTTCGACACCGAACGGCATGCCACCAAATTCGCTGCCATGGTTGATGATTTCAACGTCGCGGACTATATCAATCCAAAGGAAGCCCGCCGTATGGACCGGTTCACCCAGTTCGCGGTTGCGGCAACCGACGATGCCCTCAAAGACTCTGCTCTGAATCTGGATGAAATCGACAAAACGCGTGTGGCTGTGCTGATCGGTACCGGCATCGGGGGCATGGAGACGTTCTACAAGCAGAGCGTTTCATACTTCGAAAGCGGCCCGAAAGGTATTTCACCGTTTTTCATCCCCATGCTCATACCCGATATTGCCGGAGGCCATGTTTCGATCAGGCATGGTTTCCAGGGCCCCAATTTCTGCGCCGTATCGGCCTGTGCAACGGGGTCGCACAATATCGGGCTGGCCTACGACATGATTCAGCTGGGCCATGCCGATTACGCCATCTGCGGCGGTGCGGAAGCGCCGATTATTGAGATGGGCGTTGCCGGTTTTAACTCGCTTAAAGCCATGTCGACCCGAAACGACTCTCCCGAAACGGCCTCCCGGCCATTTGATGCCGACCGCGACGGGTTTGTTCTTGGTGAAGGCGCCGGCATTATGGTGCTTGAAGGCTACGAAAGTGCCGTAAAGCGGGGTGCGAAAATATATGCCGAGCTAACCGGATACGGTTTTTCGGCCGACGCCTACCACATAACCGCACCGGATCCGAACGGATCGGGCGTTATACTGGCCATGAAATCGGCGCTGAAAGCCGCAGGGATCAAAGCCCAACAGATCGATCACATCAACATGCACGGTACATCCACACCACTCGGGGATGTGGCTGAGACCAACTCGATCAAAAAAGTTTTTGGCGACCACGCCTACAAAATCAATCTGAATTCCACCAAATCGATGACGGGCCACATGCTTGGCGCGGCCGGTGCGGCTGAATCAATTGCTGTAGTGCTGTCTTTGTACAATGGGCTGGTACCGCCAACCATCAATTTCTCAACACCTGATCCTCAGTGCGACCTCAATTATACAACCAATGAGGCGGTTGAGCGCGATATCCGGTATGCCATGAACAATGCATTCGGTTTTGGCGGGCACAATACCGTGCTGATCTTCAAAAAGTTCGAAGAATAGTGTGATGATCCGTCGTCTGAAGGCGTATTTTTATAAAAGATCGCTCGATCCGACATCCCTCGAAAAAATCATGTTCATCGAGAAGCTCATCGGCGAACTGGTTGATGAGCCTGATCTGTACCTGAAAGCCCTCCGTCACCGGTCGAGCCTGGTTGATGAAAGCCTGGCCCATACCGAATCCTACGAACAGCTCGAGTTTCTGGGCGACGCAGTTCTTGACCTCATCGTAACTGAATTGATTTTCAGGAATTTCCCGCAGAATGATGAAGGTTTCATGACCAAACTGAGATCCAAGCTCGTGAAGGAGCCCACCCTGGCCAGCCTTGCAAACGAAATGGGCCTTCCGCAGATGATCGAGGTCGGCAAACGGGTACGCACACAGGGAATTGAACAGAAAGACAGTGTGCTCTCCGATATTTTCGAGGCGGTTATCGGGGCACTGTATAAAGACAAAGGCTTTGACTGGACTGCGCATTTCGTAATCGGCGTGTACGAAAAATACATTGATCTGGATGTACTTGCCGTAACGCACGACAACTTTAAAAGCATCCTGCTCGAGCTCACGCAGGCTCAGAAATTGAGTACGCCCGAATACCGGGTTATGCGTGAATCGGGGCCCGATCACAATAAAACGTTTGTGGTCGGTGTATATCTGAACGGCACCCGGTACGGGCAGGGCGAAGGAAAAAACAAAAAGAGGGCCGAGCAGATCGCCGCTGCCGAAGCACTTAAAAAATTGAGTAAAAGCTGAGAAAAAAGGCTACCCGGTTCTGTCAGTTTAGCTATATTAGGCCAGCCGGGCTAACAGTAACAAACAGATACAACAGCAGTTGAAAGCAATACCCAGCATGATTGAATTGTCGGACATTGAGATTGAGAGAAAACCTGTCTCATCCATAAACAAGGTTGATTTTTCCACGCTTCGTTTCGGGGATGTATTCTCGGACCACATGTTTGAAATGACGTACGCCAACGGATTCTGGAGCACCCCGAAAATCTATCCGTACGGGCCTATAACCATCCATCCGTCGGCCAGCATTCTGCACTACGGTCAGGGTGTGTTTGAGGGCATGAAAGCCTTCAGGTACCGCGACGGGCAGACCAATATTTTCAGGCCGCACCGGCACTATCAGCGTTTCCTGAGGTCATCGGCCAGGATGAACATCCCTGCCGTGCCTGAAGAGTACTTCATGAGCGCCATGGAGCACCTGATCGAGATGGACCGGGAGTGGGTGCCAAAAGACAAGTACAAATCGTTGTACATACGTCCGTTTGTGGTGGCAACCGATGAATTTCTGGGGCTGAAAACCTCCGATACGTACAAGTTTTATATCATCACCGGCCCTGTTGGCAACTACTATGCGGAGGGGATCAACCCGGTAAGCCTCACCACCATGCCCGAATATGTGCGCGCCGTTAAAGGCGGCTCGGGCGAGGCGAAAGTGCCGGGCAACTATGCGAACAGTATCTACCCGGCATGGCTGGCCAGGCAGCGTGGTTATACCCAGGTATTATGGCTCGATGCGCTCGAGCACAAGTATGTGGAGGAGGTCGGCTCCATGAACATCTTTTTTATGATTGGCGATACGCTGGTCACGGCCCCCCTTGCCGGAACCATACTGCCCGGGGTTACCCGCGACTGTGTGCTGTTCCTTGCAAAAAAGTGGGGCATGAAGGTGGAAGAACGCCCGGTGAGCATCGACGAGCTGATCGATGCCGGCAAGTCGGGCAAGCTTACCGAGGTTTTCGGATCCGGAACGGCCGCAGTAATTTCGCCGGTAGGCCACATCCATCACGACGGGCATGAAATCGAGCTTGACCGCAACAAAATGGGTCCCATAGCCCGCAGGATGTACGATACGATTACCGGTATACACCACGGCGAGGCCGAAGATCCCGACAACTGGTGCCATTTGATTTAGTTTTTCTTTCTCCCCCCCGCCCTGGTGAAACCTGGAGGGTTGTGTGGGCGATTTTGGGAGGCTTTAAAAAGCCTCCACGTGCTTCGACTGCAGCCTGCTGTGCAGGCTTGCGCTCAGCATGACGTTGAGGGGCCTTGCGCCTGGCATGGCGTGGGTGTAGCGGCAATTCGCTCAGCATGACGTTGTAAACTTTTAATTTTTAAAAAATCGATGAAAGCTTATACAGACCTGGTAAAGCGGGTACTCGAAAACGGAGTGAGAAAACATAACCGGACCGGTACGGATACCATCTCCTCATTTGCCGAGTTCTATAAGGTGGATCTGGCGGAAGGTTTTCCGCTGTTGACGACCAAAAAAGTGATTTTCCGGTCGGTGATACTTGAACTGCTCTGGTATCTGAGGGGCGAGGACCATGTGCGCTGGCTGCGCGACGAGAACGACTGTCATATCTGGGATGCCTGGGCCGATGAAGACGGGCATGTTGGCCCGATCTATCCTGTACTGTGGAGGCGTTACCCTTACCTGGAGGAAGAGGAAATCAATCTCGAGGGCGATGGCGGCCTGATCAAGCAGAGCCGGCTGCAACTAAGGGAGTTCGACCAGATTCAGAACGCCATCGACCTGCTGAAAACGGATCCGCACAGCCGCCGCATTGTGGTGTCTGCATGGCATCCCGGTCTGCTTCCGCAGATGAACCTGCCTCCGTGCCACATCCTGTTTGTGTTCAATGTGGCCAACGGCAGGCTGAACTGCCATCTCACCCAGCGCAGCGGCGATATCGCCCTGGGCATCCCGTTTAACCTTGCCTGCTACTCGGCGCTCACGATGATTATGGCCCGCCAGACCGGGCTTGAGCCGGGCACGTTTGCCCACACGATCGTGGATGCCCACATCTACGAAAACCACATTGAAGGGATGAAAGAGCAGATCAAACGTGAGCCGTTCCCTCTGCCAAAGCTGAACATTGCCGACAAACCCATCGATGAGCTGGAACTGGGCGATTTTGAACTGGTTGACTACCAGCACCATCCGGGCATCCGGTTTGAAGTGGCGGTATGAAGCTGGTAATCATAGTCGCCCACGATAAAAACCTGGTTATCGGCAAGGATGGCAAACTGCCCTGGCGGATACCCGAAGACCTGAAGCATTTCAAACAAACCACTACCGGCCACCCGGTGCTTATGGGCCGCGGGGTGTTCGAAGAGCTGGGCGAAAAGCCGCTTCCCAACCGCAAAAACGTTGTTCTTACCAGCCGGAGCTACGACCATGTGCCCCAATTCGACAGTATCGAAAAGGCGCTCGATTACCTGCGCGATGAACCCCTCGTATTTGTGATCGGCGGCGGCGAAATCTACCGGCAGATGCTGCCCATGGCCGACAAGATGATCGTGACCGAGGTCCACGAAACCTTTGATGGCGATACCTTTTTCCCCGAATACCGCCCCTCCATCGGAAAAACCTGGCACGAAACCTCCCGCGAAGACCACGAAGGCTACTCTTTTGTAGAATACAAAAGAGTAGAGCAAGATTAAGCCTCCTTCAAGAGTCTGGAGCGTGGCCTGAGCGGAGCCCTGAGCGCAGCGGAAGGGCGGAGTCGAAGGGCGCAGCGGAAGACCTTGAAGAGTGGCTTAATCTTAGGGCATGGAATGCCCTAAGGTAGGGGTAAAGCCTGGTTTAGATTGAGTTTTAGTGTGGTTGCACGCTGTGTAATGCCGGCAACTCTTCAAGGAGCTCCACTTCGTTCCGCACTCTTGAAGGTTGACGGCATTATTCACCAGGCGCCGTAGTAGAAGACGGATATGTGGTCGAGGAGGGTGCGTTCGGAGGTGGTGAGGTAGCGTTCGGTGCGGCGGAGCTGGCGGTTCAGGTCGCGGCGGCCCGAGCGGCCATCGCGGTAGCCGGGGATGGAGGAGAAACCACTTTTGTTGCCGTAGCGCGGATGGCGGTAGGGAGCCGCGTTCACGACCATGTCGGCGCGGATATTATCACGGCCAAGAACATGCAGCACCGGGCGGATGTTCAGGAGCAGCCCTGCGGTCTGGCTGCCGTCGCCGGCACGCCGGGTGCCGGTCGCAAAATCGCGGTAATTCATTACCGACACCTTGTCGGCCATGGACGAAATGGAGATTCCGAACGACATCCCGGTGGAGTAGACGATCGTTTCGCCCACACCGAAAAAGGAGTCGGCATCAACGGTAACCACAACCTGCATGTTGCCGGCGGCCTCCCTGGCCTGTTTCATCTCGCCGAGTATGTGGTCGAAAAGCTCCTGGTTGGCCCGTGAATGGCGGTTTTCGAAGCTCCGGAAGGTTTCGTACCGGTTTGGCATCAGGTAAAAATGGAGGGCGTCGAAACGGGCGTCATCCTTACTTGCCGTGTGCACGCGCTGGCCGGCACCATCCGGTGGGTTAACCCTGTCGGGCTGATTGTCGGCCGTGGCGGACATCCCGTTGAACATTCGCACCGCTTCGGCGAAGGCCGCTGCACCGCCGGCATCGCTGTGATCCCGCCCGGACGGGTAGTACATCGCCTCCACGCGGTTCACCCCGTTTTTCCGGAAGAAGCGCAGCAGACCGGCCAGGTTTTCGCGGTAGCTTTTGTTGGCAAGGTGGCTGGTCTCCACCATCAGGTACACGCAGGTGTATTGCACATCGTAATCATTGTATTCCCTGCGCAGGAAGTTGACGAAGGCCTGGCGGGATCCGTTGTTGTTGTAGATCAGTTCGAGGCTCCCTGCGTGCTCAGGGAAACCGGGCACTTCCGGTCCGGGCTGTATGATGTACAGGGCGCGGGGAAGCGGGCGCTGGGCAGATGCGAGTACGGGCATTATCATCAGCAGTAACAGTACGGCAATGCTGAACCGGAACATCCGATTTCCGGTAGGGGATGGCGGCGATTGCATCAGTACGGCTGACATGAGACCTTTTTGATGAATATGTGAATTCAGGGGCGGACCCGGTTAACGGACCGTGTGCCTGTCAATAAAAATCAGGCTTTTGCGGGTGTTTTTTTCGCTCTCACCTTCTTGTAGGTGAGGTACGACAGGAACCAGATTACCAGCCACATGGTGGCGGTTACGGGCCAGCTGAACACCGCGAGCACAGTAACATTGATGGCGTAGAGCATATGCGAGGCCCATTCCGGTACATCCGTGATGCGGCCCTTCATGAGCGTCTGCATCTGGTTCATTGCGATGATCACGATCTTGGCCACGAGCAGCACAATGGTGTAGCCGGTAACCACATACTCCAGCCATTCCACATGAAGTACGGCCGCAGCGATGATGGTAATGGTGACGAGGATGTCGACAATGGCGTTTTTGATCCAGTACATAGGAAGCTCTTAAGCTATTGAGCTCGTGAGCTCATAAGCTGGTTGTTTTGAGGTAAGTTGCGCGGTTTGGGTCATGGTTAGACAGAGGATGATAGAGAAAATCGGGGAGGAATGGAATACTTGGGCCGAATTGATTTGGCGACAGGGATGGGATATGGGTTTGAATTTGAATTTGCGGTTGCGGTTGTGGATGGTTTATTTGTGATGACGGATATTTTTTAGCGGGGTGGTTTTTTGGGGTACGTGTTCATTGAATCAAATCGTTGTTATATTTATTGCCGTCCCGATGAATTTAATTGATTGTTTATGAACAGGATCCTGCTGGTACTGGGTATGACCGCCATTGTGTTTTTTGCATGGTTTGGGGTGTTGAGAGCGCAAAACACGGATAATGCCGGCAGGTTTGCCGGTATTGATGAGCTGATGGCGGAGCTGAAACGGCTTGCCCCGGCCGGCGCCCCGGACGGGAATATCGGGAACACCGGCGATGACGCTGCCCGGCAGTCTGCGGCCATGAACGAGCTCATAAGGGAGTTGCGGGATGGCGGCAACATCCCCTTTACGGAGCAGGAGCGGGCGCTTTTTCTGTACAGGGGGAATGCCTCGCAGGTGCACTGGCGGGGCGATTTTAACCGCTGGGGCAACGGGGATGATGAGGCCGGTGCGGGCACGAGAATCGGCGGTTCGGATGTGTGGTTTTTTGAGCTGGACCTGCCCTGTGATGCGCGCGTGGATTACAAGATTGTGCTGAATGGCACCGAGTGGATCATCGATCCGGCGAATTCTGCGCTGCAGTGGGGCGGAGCTGGACCGAACAGTGAGCTGGCCATGCCCTGCTACGAGGTGCCGGTGGAAACCGTTGAACGCTACGATATTGAGCGCGGCTCGCTTAGCGCCCCCTACACCTATCTGAGCAGTGAACTGGGGTATGAGGTCGCTTTCTACATCTATTTTCCGTACGGGTATATGGAGACCAGCGCCTATCCGGTAGTGTACGTGACCGACGGGCAGGATTATGCCGATGAGAACATGGGGCGGATGGTAACTGTGCTCGACAACGCAATCGCCGACAGCCTTATCCCGCCGGTGATGGCAGTTTTCATCGATCCGCGCGATCCCTACACCGGCGAGAACCGCCGGCAGAATGAATTTGTGATGAACCGCCGGTACGCGGCCTTCCTGGCCGGTGAACTGGTGCCGGGCATCGACGATATGTTCGCCACCAGCGCCTACGATGGCGACCGGGCTCTGATGGGCACATCCATGGGCGGCATCAACACGGCCTATACTGTGCTCACGTTCCCATATACGTTTGGCCGGGCGGCAATCCACTCACCGTCGTTCTGGAGGTCGCCGGAGCTGATGGCGTCGTACCGGGAATCGCCGCGGCGGCCGGTGTCGATGTACATCAGTGTGGGTACCATCTACGACGGGCTGGAAGAGACCGTTGAATTCCGTGACATCCTGGCCGAGAATGTGTGGCATATGCGGTATGAAGAGGTGAACCAGGGGCATTCGTGGGGGCAGTGGAAAGGGCAGATATTGCCGGCGCTGATGTTTTTCTGGGGAAATAAATAGCCCTTTCGTCATGCAGAGCAGCTAATTTCGCCCCTGTTGGGGCTACACAATTTCAATGGTGACAACGACTGTGCTGTTAGTGTGCTTAGAGTTAGGGATCTGGGGAGCAATAGAGCAATTGAGTTTGGAAATGGTTTGGGAGATGTCACCGGTAGCGCAACGCAGCGCAGCTGCGTGAGGTCGAAGCATGTGAGCAGTGCTGAGCACTGCTCATTGGGGGAGGAAAGTCTCGCTATGGGCTCTCAGGGGGCTTTTTAAAAAGCCCCCACGTGCTTCGACTACAGCCTGCTGCGCAGGCTTGCGCTCAGCATGACGTTAAGATTAAATTGCCACATCTTTCATGTGCACGACGAAGGGCTTGACAACGGTTTGGGCCAGGGCCTGGATGTTTTTGGTTTCGGTGGCTTTTGAGAATTCGACGGCGGTTTTGGGGTCATCCATTATCCAGATGCTTTCGTTCTCGTATTTGTAGGCCTCGTTGCGGCTCTGATCGAAGAAAAGGTAGTAGGATACGGCGTCGGCATCGTGTGGCAGGCCGTTTTTACGCAGGGCCGCGGCGGTGAGGGAGGCGAGCTGTTCGCGCGACGCGGCATCGGTGTCGTGGCGGGTGAAGGTGGTGCGCAGGAACTTGCGCGAGAGGAACCGCGTGCAGAGGTCGGCCAGGATGGGATCGTCGTTGAACTGCCAGTACTTGATCGAGAGCAGCACGTCGTTGTCGTCGAGAAGATTGTACTGCTTCAGCATATCGGGTGTGATGCCGCGTTTGGCCGACGGTTTCTTCCGGATGAAATACTCCAGGGCCGGCGAAGGGAAGATCAGCTTGTGGGCTTTTGTATCGACCAGGTGGTGTACGCGCCGGAAGATGGATCGCATCAGCTTGTCGGCGCCCAGCACGGTTTTGTGCTGGTACACCTGCATGTACATCAGCCGGCGGGAGGTGATGTAGTTCTCAATGGCGTAGATTCCCTTTTTCTCGATCACGATGTTGCCCTGATGAACCCGCATGGTTTTGATGATGCGGTCGACGCCGATCGACCCCTCGAGCACACCCGTGTACACACTGTCGCGCTTCAGGTAGTCGAGCCGGTCGATGTCGAGCTGGGATGAGATGAGCTGGTGCAGGAATTTCTTGGGATGGTTGTTCGTGAAGATGTCGATGGTTGTATCGAGGGCGCCGCCGAACTCCCGGTTCAGCTCCTTCATCAGGGCCAGGGTCATCATCTCGTGGTGGAAATCGCTTATAAAGGTCGATTCGAGCGTGTGTGAAAACGGTCCGTGGCCGATATCGTGCAGCAGAATGGCGGCCATCATGGCCTCGACCTCATTATTGGTGATGGTGGTGTTTTTCTCGCGCAGGGAAGTGAGCACGCGCTGCATCAGTCCGAGAGCGCCCAGGGCGTGGGAGAAGCGGGAGTGTTCGCCGCCGGGAAACACCAGGTAGGCCAGCCCCAGCTGCCTGATCCGCCGCAGCCGCTGCACATAGGGATGGTCGATCAGCTTAAGGATGAGGCCCTTGGGCACGGAGATGAACCCGTGGATGGGATCAGTGAAAATTTTATATAGCGTGTGGGGCGTTGGCATGGATCATACTTATAGTTGGATCGTAAGGTAAGCCAACCCCATATAAAGCAAAAGGCAAAAAGCAGCGAAAAGGCAGAAAGCAGAAGGCAGAAGTGGGGGCAGAAGGCAGAAAGCAGAAGGCAAAAGTGATTCGGAACTAAGTAGAGAATTGCGAAGCGAAAACCTGCGGGAGTCACTTCCGAACTCAACTGCTCGTTTGCAGCGTATATGCCTGATTAGAAGATGCATACTAACGGCACTCGCGTTGTCACCTGGCAAATTCTGCAGCCCATCCTGGGCTGCAGAACACGGCTCACCATTATGGGGTGGGGAAGCTCATGGTTCTTGGTTCTTGTGTCTTGTGTCTTGGTTCTTGGTTCTTGCCTCTCATAAATTCGATATCTGTATAGGATTATCCTTTTTTTAATTACTTTGGATGCATAGGGTTTATCTGATCACACGACTATGAAAAAAGGTTATCTGCCTCTCCGATTGCTGCAATCAGCATTTTTAGTCATCCTGTTGAGCTGCTTTTTATCCGGCATTGTTCAGGCGCGATGTTGCCCGGAATACTGGGTTGATGAACTGAAGCAGCGGATGGTGGCTATAGTTCAGCTCGACCGCGATGTCCCCATCCATGTCGGACTCGCAATCCAGGTGTACGACAGCTACTACTCACATCCCCAGGATGACTATTTTCTGACTTATCCGGAAGATACAAGTCCGGAAATGACCGTTAAAGCGGTCGATTATCTTGAAACCACATCCTTTGGCGATACTCCGGTTCAGGGGGTACTCCGTAATCTGGCCGACCACCTGATGGGTCCCCGCTCGTACCTTCCGGTGCGCGTCGCCCTGTCGTTTCCTCCTCAGAACCGGGGATCGATCCCGTTCACATTGACCATGCACCTGCCGGAGCGCAACCTGATGTGGACATCCATCACATTGAATACCCTGCACGACGATCTGCCCGGATCGGGTGTATACCGTCTTGATCTGGCCTATAAAACCGGCAGTACACATTTTATTGATCCGGCGGATGTGAGGCAGGCGGTTCTGGCTCACCTGATGCAGTTCCCCGCAGAACCGGATCGTCCGGGCGTTACCCACAGGCAGCTTTTGAATCACCTGAAGGCGACATTTACAACCATCCAGGATATCAGATCTGAAATGCATACTACACGGCCGGGCCCGGTTCAGGTCCATTTTTTGTCGGAGGTGTCACGGTCTGGCAATCAGCCATTCTCGGAATCCGTCACCATTCGGGTGGATGCCGCACCGGCGGGTACCAACGGTTCGCCGGCCCGGGGCTATCGACTGGTTCTCGACTATGCAGTGGGCTTGAGTGTAGATGACTATCCAGACCTTGCGGATTTGAACGATCAAATTCTGACCCGCATCACTGAATTTGAACCATCCGTAAGCGTGTGGAAGGAATTCATGAACCAGAGCCTGGAACAGATCGAAACCGTTACGGGATCAGCGGCTGAGTATGTCAGCTTTTATATGGATGGGAACTATGGCAGGGACGATGTGGAAATCAGCTATCTGTCGCGGAAGGGCATACCCATGTACGGTAGCGGCTCATTATATACCGGTTATGAACTGGTATTTGGTTCACTGGAAACATTTTTCGGGTATTCAGTGGCGTTCAGGCTTGAATTGGCTGATTTTTATCTTTATTCCGAGACAGAGATGCCGGAACCGGAGGTCATGGCCGATACCCTGATCAACCAGGCACTGAATCCTGCACTACCGCTCAGACGGTTTGAAAATGAAGCCATGCTGCATCGGTATCTGAATGCGGTCGGGTATAATTACGGCTCGTTTAATTATTGGGAATATCTGTATAACGGATCCACATCATCCGAAATCTCGGGCATAGACAACGACGGGAACGCCTTCCATCATATCCTTGATGGAGTGGCAGGTACATCCGGCAAATTTACCGAAGGTCCGGGCGTGCCGGCTGTAATCCGGTTGCTTCAGAATTACCCGAATCCCTTCAACCCGGTTACCCACATCAGCTTTGAGATCAGCCAGGCTATGGAAGTTTCGCTTGAGGTATTCGATCTGACCGGCCGTATGGTGGCACAACCCGCCGCCGGGATGCACGACCAGGGTGTGCACACAGTTCGGTTCGACGCCCGGAACCTCGCAAGCGGGGTTTATATAGCACGTTTGAGGACGGTGGCCGGGGTTTACAGCACGAAGATGATGCTGGTGAAGTAGGGAGGGGAGTGAGTATTGAGTATTGAGTATTGAGACGCAAGACACAAGACACAAGACGCAAGACGCAAAAGGCAGCAAAAAGGCAAAAAGAAAAAGGCTAAAGGCTAAAGGCAAAAGTGGAACGTGCGACCCATCCACTTCGAACTCAACTGCTCGATTGCTCCGTAGATCCATAACTCAAAGTGTGCTTTTCATATATACTTCCCTAACTCAAAGTGTGCATTCAATTTGGGTTAAGGATTCGGTCGATGCGGTGGCTGATGTCGCGGAGGTGGATTTGGGTGTTGCGGTCGGTTGTGCGGCCGGCGGCGCGGTCTACGGCGGTTTTTAGGGTGGTGAGTTCGTGGCGCAGCAGGGCACGGATGTCGGTACCCGTTACGGCGCTGTCGTCGCTTTCCATGAGGGTATGGACGTGGCTGATGTAGCTGCGCTGCAGATTTCTGCGGTACACGTTGATGGCCGATGCTGCGCCTAATTCGCTCCAGATGCCACGGCGAACATCCTCCAGCAACCCGGCAACGGTGTAGGCATCGCTGCCGCGGAAGGCCTCATCCTCGATCATGCGAACCATGCGGGCGGGGCTGAGTACCTGTGCCAGGTGGCGCCCCTGCAGGGTCTGTATGCGCTCAATGGCGCCGGCATGCTCGATGTTGCTGAGGATACGCGGCTCGAGCAGCCAGTCGGGCCGGGTGAAGGCGTGCTCGTTCAGGAAGGCCATCGCCTTCTGCTGGTAGGCCTTATCGACAGGGCGGTAGATTGCGCCTTCCTGGTCGGAGGCCATCCGCTCGTAGTAGAAGCCGCCGATGTTGGTGATCACATGGCCCACGTAGCGGCTCCAGACACCGATCAGTTCGCCGTAGATCTCCTCAAGGTCGTCGTAGCCGCGGCCGGGCGTGGATGTCCACTCCACCAGGTGCGGAACCACGCGCTTCAGGTTCATCAGCCCGTATTCTGAGGCCCGCACGGGGTCGTCGGAGAGGGTTTCGGTCTGGGCCGACGGATCGTAACCGGTCGAGGACCCGAACCGGTACATGGGGTCATCCGCCTTGTCGAGAATCCACTGGTTGAGTGTCGGAATTTCGTCCTCTGGGGTGGCGGCATCGGGGATCACGCGGTAGCCCCAGTTGATGGAATACAGGTCGTAGGGGCCGAGCTGGCGGATGAACCGCTCCACGCCGTCGCCGGGCTGGGCGATGTAGTTCTGGCGGGCATAGTCCATCACCGAGGCCGACACGCCGTACTGCGCGGTGAAGGTGGGAGAGCGCAGGGAATCGACCGGGTAAGATGAGTTGGCCTTCATATTGTGGGGCAGGCCGAGGGCGTGGCCGATCTCGTGGGCGATCACCTGGCGGATCGACTCCTTCAGGTAGTCGTCGTTCACGCGGATGTTGCGGGCCAGCGGGTTCGCGGCGCCGGTTTCGATGAGCAGGCGGTTGCGGTACGAGCGGATGTGGTTGTGGTACCAGATGATGTCGCTGCCGATGATCTCGCCGGTGCGCGGATCGGTCATGCTCGGGCCGGTCGCGTTGCGGGTGGTGTTGGCGATCCAGCGCACCATATTGTAGCGGATATCCTCCGGCTCGAAATCGGGGTCTTCTTCCGGTGTCGGGGGCAGTTTGGCCTGAATCGCGTTTTTGAATCCGGCCGCCTCGAAGGCCACGTTCCAGTCCTGCACGCCGTCGATCACCGCCTGGCGGTACTCGGCGGGCGTGGCGGGATCGAGGTAATAGACAATCGGCTTAACGGGTTCGACCAGTTCGCCGCGGGCATAGGCGGCGGGGTCGGACGGCTCCAGCCTCCAGCGGCGGATGAGCGACCGCGTGCCGGCTTTCTGCTCATCGAGGCCGAAGTCGAGCTGGGTCACGGTAAACCATCCCACGCGGTAATCGCTGTGACGGGGCCTCATCGGCTCTTTGGGCAGCAGCACCATCGACTGGTTCATGAGCAGGGAGATGGTATTGGTGCCGGCCGCCGACGGGGGATTGGCGGCTTCGTAGGTCATCACATGGCGGGCCTCCACATTCAGCGGGAATGTGCGAACGGTGTCGATGTAGCTGCGGGATGCATCCAGCCGGCGCACCTGGTACATGGTGCGGAGGCGGCCCGGCAGGCCGGAAATGGCGGTGATGTCGGTTTCGAAAAGCGGGTTGATCTCGATCACGGTGGTGGTGCTGTCGGGCCCGATGGCCTTCACATCGAAGGTGGCGATGACCGGCTCAAAATTGTTGGCGCGCACCGACCGGTAGATGGGCAGGGTATCGGCGGCCACGCTGTTGTAGGAGCGCTGACGCATGATCACCTTCCCGCGCACTTTCTCGAACAGGACCACCTGCTCGGCCGTTTTTGATCCGCTGCTCGTAAAGCCGAAAAAATTGGGAGGGACCGCAGCCACACGGCTCACCATCAGGAAATCGCGGCCCAGCAGGGAGTCGGGGATCTCATAATAGATTTTATCGCCCACGTAGTGCACATCAATAACCCCTTTCGCCGTAACAGCCTTCGGTGTTATCACCCTGGCGTAGTCGTTCGACGGAGCGGCGGGGCGGGTGGAGGCGGCGGAAGCCGGGGCGTCTGCAGCCGGGCGGGAGGTTGTGCAGGAGAAGATTAGAAATAGCAGGGCCAGAAGGGAGAGGGCGGTTAGCGGTTTTTGCATTTTTGAAAAGCTGTTTAGCTGTTTAGCTGTTAAGCTCTTAAGCTCTTGAGCTGATAAGCTGATAAGCTGTTGAGTTTGGGTAAGGTTGATTGTGATGCAGGGAAGTATAGGAAAATAGTCGGTTTGTAACAGGGGGGGGAATCTGCTTTTTACAATCTTTGATGAGAGGGGCCCGGGCGGTTTGTATTGTTGTGATCAGATCATTTAATTTGCCGATATGGATATTGCGAGCTGCAGGGATTACTGTTTATCGATGCCGGGTGCCACGGAAGGGTTTCCTTTTGATGAGGATACGCTGGTTTTTTATGTGATGGGGAAGATGTTCTGCCTGACCGATGTTGATACGTTCGGGATGATCAATGTGAAATGTGATCCGGAGAAGGCGATCGAGTTGCGGGAGATGTATGAGTATGTGGTTCCGGGGTATCACATGAACAAAAAGCACTGGAACAGTATTATCATGAAATATCCTGTGCCGGACCACCTTCTGAAAGAGTGGATATCAGATTCGTACAGGCTGGTGGTCGCGAAATTGCCGAAGAAGGATCGGGAGGCGATTCGTCGGATGTAAGGATGAGTGATTAATTTCGGGGTTGCACATTTGGATGGTGACAACGGCGGTGCTGGTGGTATGCTTTGAATTAGGGAATAGGGAATTAGGGAATTAGGGAACAATAGAACAATTGAACTGCGAAGTGTTTTTGGAGGCTTTGAAAAGCCTCCACGCCCCTCGACTACACCCTTCGCTCGGGGTGACATTGGGGTGGGCTGTTGTTGTTTCAGCACGCCGGTAGGGTCATTTTTTGAAGGTAAACAGGAGCTGATTATCCTCGATTTGAAGGCTGTACGTATAGTTTCCCCGTTTAAGCGGACTTTCACCGACATAGTCAATGGGCTGCATTTTATGCACGCCCTCCGGGGTTTCCACTTCAATATATCCGTAGTGATAGGCCACATCAAACGGCCGGTATTCGCTGGTTTCCCCGGCAGCAACTGCGCCAAAGCCGGTCAGATCTCCCGTGAAACTGACTTTTACGTTCAGAAAATCGACCTCACCGGCATTTTCAATTCGCAGATAGGCCGTACCGGATTTGTCGTCAGTTCCAAAGATGGAACAGCCGCCCAGAAGCAGGGTGAGTATGAACAGTAGTGGTTTCATGGTTTTGGCTTGATTGATGTTGGGGGGCTCCTGATGGTAGTACGATTAAAAAACTCCGGATGCTGCACTGTTTTCATCACCGGTGTGGAAAAAAACATATACATAGTTGATTGGTGATGTCGCAATGATTCGTATGGTGCTGTTTACCTGGTTCCATTCAATTTCTGATCCCATCCAATTTCTGATCCCATCCAATTTCTGGTTCAACTCACTTCCCGGCTCGACAGTGACCTTCACTTACGAGGCTGTTGAATGCGGAAAGAAGAGCCCGATTCAGGTTGTAGTAATGGGAATGGGTATTTTACATTATATTGATACTATAAATAACCTAATTCAGATGTTATGACTGTAAAAGAGATTAAAGAAAAACTGAAAACGTCGAAAAATCCCGTTGCGAAATCGTTTCATAATGGTGAGCACTTCAAAGTATTGCTTTTCGGATTCAATAAAGGGATGAAACTGAATGAACACACGGCCTCGCTGCCGACCAAATTGCTGGTTATTGAGGGCGATGTGATCTACCATCAGGAGAAGAAAGACATCCGGCTGAAGCAATTCGACGAAGTGGAGATTCCGGCCGGCGTAACCCATTCGGTCGCGGCAATATCCGACAGCATGGTGGTGTTAACGCAGGGGTGAGCGCTTTCCACCGGGGTTGGCCACTTGCGCCGTGAGAATCGGTACAAGTGCCATTTCTTTTCCAGGAGTTGTTTTTTTTTTTACTTAGGTTGACAGTACATGGAAACCTGATTCATGAATCATGGGTAATATTTATCTGCCTCTCCGTTTGACAGGTTACCTCCTGTCGGCCATACTGTTTTTTGCACTGATCACTACGATTGCATCCGCCCAGGATATGATTCAAAGCCCGGTGCCGGTTTACAATGGCGATGAAGTTAACCGATTGTCAGTAAAAGGACTGGAACTGATGCTGGATGAGCCCCTCACCGTCGATCTGGAAATCACGGCACTGGACAAATACTACACCTACCTCAATTATCCATCCCATGGATCGACAGATCTCAGTCCGCACATCGCTGAAAAGGCGGTTTTGTATCTGGAGAGCACACAATTTGAGGGTAAATCCGTAAATGAAGCACTTCGTGACCTGGCAGCCCACCTGGAGGTTACAGACCGTTGGAACCAGAGCCTGATCTATGTCACACTTTCACTTCCGCCGCTGCACCGGGGATCTCTCCCATTCCGCCTGACCATGTCGGCGGACGATCAGACAAACATGCGGACCTCGGTCACGTTTAATAATCTGCAGGCGGATGTACCCGGCGCCGTTGCCTTTGACCTTGCTTTGGACTTTGAAACCGGCAGTGAGCATCTTATTGAACCATCAGTACTGCGGTCTGCGATCTCAGACTTTCTGAATCAGGATCAGGATCATGATCAGATGTTACCGGAACGAACCGATGCATTCAACAGATTGCTTACGGCACACATACTCGACTCTTTCGAAGCCATCATCAGCATACAATCTGTAGTTAGTTTGGATGTGCCGGGCAGTGTCCCTCTTCAGCTTGAATCCAGGTTAACTGAAAAGGGCAACAGCCGGACAGAGTCGGTAACCATGTCCCGCGCCGGAAATCCGGAACCATCAGCCGTGGTACCTGAACCCGGTTACACCCTGCAACTCGAGTATGAGGAGGGGATTGAAGAGAGTGATTTTCCCGACTTGTTTTCGCTGGATGTCCTGATTCGGGGGGCTATTGCCACATTTGACACATCCGATACCCACTGGCGTGATTTCATGAATGAGACACTGGGGGATATTGATGATGCTGCCGGAAATGCCATCCGTTATATCAGTTTTTATATGGATGGCGATACTCTGAATGATCAGATCGGGATCCGTTACCTGGCCCGGAAAGGTGAACCCGGATATGTTGATATCACACTGTATTCCGGATATGAAATCACATTTCCGGCGCTGGAGACCTATTTTGGAACGGTAATGTCGTTCAAAGTCGAACTTGCGGACTGGTTAAATATGTGGGGTCGTTATGAGCATATTCCGGAGCCGGAAATCATTGCTGATGCGGTGGTTTCGCAGGCGCAGAACCCTGATATAGATCCATCATGGTTTGAGGGCACTGCGACGCTGAACAGGTATCTCGTTGCGCTTGCCTGGAATTTCGGGGATTTTACAGACTGGTATTTTTTGTACATGGGAGACATCTCATCCCGTTTAGAGGGTAAACTGGAAGATGGATCGTCGTTTGAACATACCATGAAGGGCAGCAGCGGGGAAAGTACCAATCTGGAAAAAGAACCGGGCATTCCTGGTGATATCACCCTGCTGCTGAACTATCCGAACCCGTTTAACCCGGTAACCACAATCACATTTGAGCTTGGCCGGGCAACTGAGATTTCCCTTGATATTTTTGACATGCTGGGGCGCCGTGTGGCGGTGCTTGCAGGTGGGGTGCATCATCAGGGGGTACATAATATAACCTTCGATGCCGGGAATTTGGCCAGTGGCTTGTATATAGCACGCCTGAAGTCGGGGAATGAAACGATGAATACGAAAATGATGCTTTTGAAATGACAGGGCAATACACACCCCACCGGGAGAGGTGGGTTTATTACGTGTTGGGCATTTTATTATACAACCTCTTTCAGGTGGAATAATCGCGGTTTGATATGCACGTTTTTGATTTATCGATTCATAAGATTCAACGACGTACCGATTTTGCGATTTATATCAGTTCTACCGGGTGCAGCGATGTCACTTACCAAATATTGTTGCCCGCTTTAGGGTAAAATTACTTGCTCAGGGTGACGCCGGGGATTCTTCTTCTTTTACCAGCTGTATTGGCGGGCTGATTTTTTGTGTGAGGCGGGAGACTATAATGATCGTGAGCAGGCCCGATACCATGGCGAAGGTGCGGAAGGGGAACAGGATTTCGTCGCCCTGCATCATCGGGTAGGGGATGAAGGCGGGCAGGCCGAGGGTTTCGTCGCCGCCGCCGAATCGCAGGATGGCCGCAACGGCGAATCCGGTGGCCGCACCCCAGGTGTTGGCTTTCGGGTCGAACAGGGCGCAGACCAGGGCGGGGAAGAGCAGGCAGTACACGAAATCGCTGCAGAGGAACCACAGTTTGTATACGCTGGTGATGTTCAGGGAGATGATGGTGGCGGCGATGCCGATGATCCAGATGCAGCGGCGGATCACCTTTGCCAGGTTTTCGGAGGAAATGTCGGGTTTGAACAGGGGGCGGTAGACGTTCCAGCCGCTCATGGAGGCAGCGGAGAGCACGGACGAGTCGACCGACGACATCACCGCTGCGGCGATGGCGCCAAGGCCGATGGTACCGACGAGGGTGGGGGTGAGGTAGCGCATCACGTGGGGCAGGATGGTGGCGGGGCTTTCGGGTTCGGGCAGGCCCAGGGCGGCCCAGTCGGTAACGCTGCCCACGATGCCGATCATGGCCGCGGGAATCGCTACCAGCAGACAGACCACGCCGGCAATGATGGACAGCCGAACGGCCACATCCGCCGTTTTCGCGGAGAGCACCCGCTGGAAATAGACCTGCCAGGCCACGCCCCCGAAAATGAGCAGCAGGGCGTAGTCCCACCACATCCAGTAGTAGTCGCCGAGGGCTTCGCGGGATGGCAGCAGCGTGGCGGCGGACCCGAACTTGAGGGTATAGGCTTCCCAGGCGGGCCCGAATCCGCCGATATACGCCCCGGCAAAGGGAACGACCAGCACCAGTCCCACAACCAGCAATATCAGCTGTACGATGTCGGTGAGGGCCACGGCCCAGAGTCCACCGAGGGCGGTATAGGCGATGGCGATGAGCGCGGAGATCACGATGGCCGGCTGAAGCTCAAGGCCGAGAACCACCCCGAAGGTGGTGCCCAGGGCGGTGAGGATGGCGGAGGTCCAGAAAATTTCGCCGCTCAGGGCCGGGATGAACAATACCGCGGCCATCCGCTTGCCGAAGCGCTGCGCGAGCGGATCGAGCATGGTTTTGAAGCCGTGGTCCCGCATTTTGCGCGCGAAAAACAGCCCTCCCACCATCAGGCTCAGCGCGTAGCCCCAGGGCGCCTGCACCCAGATTAGGCCGTAATCCTGGTCGTAGGCGTACTCGGCGGTTCCGTTGATGAAGCCGCCGCCGATCCAGGTGGCGCTCATGGTGAACACGGCGATGAACAGCGGCATCTGGCGTCCGGCAAGCAGCACACCGTTCACATCGTCGCTGCTGCGAAGTTTGGCGGCATACGCCCCGAAATAGAAAATGAGCGCGTAGAAAACGAGCATCGAAAAGAAACCCGGCCATTTCACGTCGTACTCCGTGAAAAAATAGAGATAGCCGCCGGTAACCAGCAGGAAAGCCATCAGCGCGAACGTGGACAGGAATGAGGATTTTATCTTATTCATCGTGCTGCATTGTTCTGGATCGTGCTATATCGAGCTGGATCGTGCTACATTGTTCTGCATTGTTCTGCATTGTTCTGCATTGTGCTGCATTGTGCTGAATCGTGCTGCATTGTTCTGGATCGTGCTACATCGTGCTGCAGTATTCTGGATCGTACTTCATTGTGCTACATCGTGCTGGATCTTACTTCATTGTGCTACATAGTATTACATCGAACTTTATCGTGCTGCATAATGCTTTATGGTACTTTATCGTGCAGATTAACGGCTGTCGGAAAATAGGATAATTCTTTGCAATATTGCTATCGGCGGGGATGAAGTTCATTGATGACATGACCTGACGCGGGGCGACCCGATGCAAACTGACCGGGTCAGGAAATCTCCGAAACAGTATATTGGGCTTATGGTGACATCCGAATTTACAACCGGGCAGAAAGCGCTGGCGTGGGGCGTGCATATTTTCACGGCGACGGGCCTGCTGGCCGGGTTCATGGCCCTGCTGGCCGTTCAGGCGCACGACTGGCGCACCGCGATGTTCTGGCTGATCGCGGCGCTGGCCATCGACGGCATCGACGGTACCTTCGCGCGGATGTTCCGGGTGAAGGAGGTGCTGCCCCGTATCGATGGTAAGCTGATCGACAACGTGATCGATTTCGTGAACTACGCCCTCATCCCCGCGTACATGTTTTATGAGGCCGGGCTGGTTCCGGAAGGATGGGATCTGGCGCTCACGTTTGTGATTCTGCTGGTTTCGGCCCTGTACTACGGCAGGGAAGGGATGATCTCCGACGATCATTACTTCATCGGCTTTCCGGTGATGTGGAATATGGTGTTGTTCTACTATCTGTTCGTGACCGATTTCCCGCCGGCGGCTTACATCGTGCTCACGCTGTTTTTCGCGGTGCTGCACTTTGTGCCGGTCAAATTCGCATATCCCAGCCGGAACGCCCGGTTCCGGATCCCGACGATTGTGGTAACGGTGGTGTTTATGGCCACCATGATCGGGCTGGTGTATGGTTACCCGGAACGGCCGGTGTGGCTGGTGGCAAGCGCGTACGGGTCGGCCGCGTATTTCGGGGTGCTGGCAGCGTATGCTACGTGGGTGGAGTGAGCGGCCTTATAACTGCCGGTAAACGGGTGATGAATATTAGGGAAAGACTTTAATCCCTGGGGAAATGTTAGCTTAAACATCGCTGCGTTGATAAATCGGTACGTTTTTTGAATCGATCATACAAATGGATACGGTTTCGAGCTGGTAGTATGATTTTTTGATATCCGATTCATGAGACGTAGCGACCTGGCGATATTCGATCTGTTTGGTGTTGCCGGCGAGGCCGGGCTTTTTTGAATGGCTGGAAGCAGGTGGTTAGTGAAGGCCGGATTTGATGCAGCAGTAAATCGGACGGGAAGACCATAAAAATCAGGGTTTAATATTATAATTTATCTTGTAGATATTGACCTGACATGGGTGAAATTCATAAATTTACGTATAAGTTTGTCTGGCAAATGATTTGATAAATCAGGCTTTTAGCCTTTCACCGGCAGAAGGCATGATGTGCCGATCCGGAACCGAATATCATGTAGAATAGCGAAATACTGGTGTTGTTCTGGCCAGGAAGGTGGCAATGATGATGGCCATGATGAAGCCCATGAATGATTTCGTAATGGGTGCTCAATCTGACGTAAAACTTCATAAAAACAGTAAACCGATGAATCACGAAAAGAACCTCCGGCCGCTGGTCATCTTTATTATTCTCAGCCTGCTTTTCGCCATGCTGATTGCACTTCCGGCCGTACTGGAAAATTACGGACTCATTGACGTGGATATACCACTGATCCCGCTGCTGCTCGTCGGTTCGTGGACACCCAACATTGCCGCCTTCATTGTGATCCTGTATGTGCTGAAGCGGCGGGGCGGCGTGAAAAAGCTATTCCTCCGCTGGACCATGTGGAGAGAATCCTTTTGGTGGTACCTGGCGGCGGTCTCACCACTGGTGCTGTGCGCCATCGCCGTTCTTCTGTACCGCGGGCTGGATGCCGGAGCCACAGCGGGAGTTGAGCCGCCCGACATCCAGTACCTGCTTATATTCCTGGTACTTGCCCTGATCAGCGGAGCCATGGGTGAAGAGCTGGGCTGGCGCGGTTTCGCCCTGCCCTGGCTTCAGACCCGGGTCGGCGCACTGACGGCATCCCTGGTCGTAGGCGTTGTTTGGGGCTTGTGGCACCTGCCGCTCTGGTTTGCCGGCATGGGCTGGGAAACCATGTCATTCGGTGTGTTCACATGGAACTGCATTGCCATGTCGGTAATCCTCACCTGGATCTGCAACAATACCCGCGGCAACATGGTGCTTGTGACCCTGTTTCACATGTTTTACAACTTCGGGTTCGGCCTGATGAACGACGTTATGAATGTGCCGCCAGAAAAAGGCATCATCTACCTGGCGGGCGTACTTACCGTGTATGTAGCGGTTGTTCTGCTGATTTTCGGGCCGGGCAAACTATCGGGGAAAGATACTATACCGGTCGATCAGAAGCTGAAATCGTGGGTGGAGGTGTGAAGAGCGTATAATCCGGTTACTGACTTCAACTGCAGTGTGCCGGGATGTTCAGAAAAGCACTCAGGCAGGTATTGATGGTTGCGATGCGGCATGAATAACACCGGGAGCGGAATATGCAGCAAACACTTTAATCCTTGAGGAAATGTTGTTAGCTTAAGCATCGCTGCGCCGATACATCGGTAGGTCTTTTGAATCGATTATTCAAATGGATACGGTTTCCGGTTGGTGGCATGACTTTTTGATATCCGATTCATGAGACGTAGCGACCTGGCGATATT
>RECM01000258.1 GCA_007694035.1 Balneolaceae bacterium | reverse complement strand
ATGAGGGTGAGGGTGATAATGAGGGTGAGGGTGATAATGAGGGTGAGGGTGATAATGAGGGTGAGGGTGAGCGTCTGAAGGAATTTGATTTTGAGATCATCCACGACTCTGACCAGGAGACCAACGATCTTGAAAAAGCCCTGAATCTGGCTCTTGAGCGGGGCGCCACGGAGGTTGTAATTCTCGGGGCAACCGGGATACGACTTGACCACACCCTGAAAAACCTGTCGGTATTGCTGCAATTTAACGACCGGTTTCAGAATATCATTTTCCGGGATGCATCCTGCGAGATCAGGATACTGCCCCGCGATTTCACCATGGAGACCCGTCCCGGGCAGATTATCTCGCTTTTCCCGCTGTCGGGGCTGGTTGACGGCATCACTACAGAGGGGCTTCGGTATGCCCTGAACAACGAGCCACTCGAAAACGGGGTGCGCGACGGCAGTTCGAACGAGGCGACCGGAAAACGCGTTAGAATCAGTCACCAAAACGGGGATCTTCTGTTGATCACACCACATCATCAAACCGATTAAGCATGCCGGTAATCAGCTTCACGGGCTTTGACTGGTTGTTTGTCGTTGCCTATTTCGCTTTTCTGATGATCCTCGCGTTCCGCAAGGGCTGGCATGACCAGAACGAGGAGATGTTCCTTCTGTCGGGGCGGAAGATGACCCTGCCTGCGTTCGTGGCCACCCTGGTATCGACCTGGTACGGCGGCATTCTGGGTGTCGGGGAATATAGCTCCCAGTACGGGATTTCGATGATACTGCTGTTCGGGGTGCCCTTCTACTTTTTTTCGGTGATCTATGCCTTTTTCCTGGCCGACAAGATCCGGAACCATTCGGCCCTCACCATCCCGGAAGCGGTCGGATCGGCGTACGGGCCGGGCGCGGGCCGGCTGAGCGCTATCGGCGTGTTCATTCTGGTGAGCCCGGCGCCCTACATACTGATGCTCGGTCTCATTTTCCAGTTCATGACCGGCGGGGAGGGGAATTTCCTGGTCTATGCCACCGTAGTCGCGCTCTTTTCGGTGGCCTATGTGAGCTTCAGCGGGTTCAGCGCGGTGGTGCGGACCGATGAACTGCAGGTAACGCTCATGTTCGGCGGTTTTCTGCTGCTCATCTGGTACGCCTGGGGCATATCCGGTTCGCCTGTTGAGGTCTGGAACAGTGTGCCCGAAACTTTCCGGGATGTGTCCGGCGGTCAGACTACCCAGTACATCCTGGTATGGTTCTTTATCGCGCTCTGGACGTTCGTTGACCCGAGCTTCCATCAGCGTTCGGCAGCGGCCAGGAACGGGAAGACGGCCAAACGGGGCATCCTGATCTCCATCCTGTTCTGGATCGTGTTCGATTTCCTGACGCTGTTCAGCGGGATGTACGGCTTCCTGATCCTCGGGGCCATGGACAATCCCGTGATGGTATATCCCTATCTGGCCAACGAAATACTGCCGGCCGGCATCAAGGGGCTGTTCTTCATCACTCTGATCGCGACGATCATGTCGACCATGGACAGTTACCTGTTCATATCGGGCCAGACCCTGGGGCGCGATCTGCTGAAGGGATGGCTGCCGAGGGCCGATCCGGTCTATCTGACCCGCCTCGGCATACTGATCGCCGCGGTACTGGGCATACTTCTGGTAATTGTGTACCCCAGTGTGATCGACCTGTGGTACGTAATCGGTTCGGTGATGATCCCCGGACTGCTGATCCCGGTGCTGGGCGTCTATCTGCCGGCATTCCGCGTAAGAAAGCTGTCGGCGGTGCTCATTCTCACGGTGGCCTCTGGCGTATCGCTGGCCTGGCTGGTGGCCGGCACCCTGCACGGCGACGCGGATGTTACTTTTTTGGGGATGGAACCGTTTTATCCGGGGCTGTTGGTGAGTTTTTTGATTTTCGTGACGGACCGGGCGGTGGGGGGAAGTGAGAAGTGAGACGCAAAAGGCAGGGAGCAAAAGGCAAAAAGCAAAAGGCAAAAAGCAAAAGGCAAAAGTTAGAAGGCGTGAGGCAGAAGTTTGGGGTGGGTAAACCCTGGGGGCTTTTTAAAAAGCCCCCACGTGCTTCGACTACACGCAGCTGCGCTGCGTTGCGCTCTGCATGACGTTGTTAATTATTGTCTTGTGTCTTGCGTCTTGTGTCTTGCGTCTGATTACATCTCTTTCAGGAGGTGCGACAGGTTCAGCTTGTGGATGGGGATGATGTACTTTGTTTCGAAGGCGTCTTTGTGGATGTTCAGCAGGCCGGTGCCTCTGAAATCGACGATGCAGTAGCGGTCGACAAGGCTCAGAACCTCGCCGATGCCGTAGTATTCGGGGCATGGGCCGTAGTAGACGAGGTCGCCCAGTTTTATCTCGTTATTCGCCCGGAAGTGATACGGGAGTATCACCGGGAGCCTGTCGATGCGATATAGAAGTTTCTTCGTGTCCATAAATTCGCGTCAAATATACGAATTATTCCGGACGCGGCTTAAACCGGAACAGGCGCTCCGACTCGCTGATCTTCCCGATGGTGATATGAAGGGCATGCTCAGGGATAATCGCTTCGATCTTTTCGGCCCACTCGATCAGGCATATTCCTGAGCCGTACAGATAGTCTTCGGTGCCGATCTCCAGTGCTTCGCGCACGTCGTTGATGCGGTAACAGTCGAAATGGTAGACCGGTATGTCGCCCGGGTATTCATGGATCAGCGTAAAAGTGGGCGAGTTGACCATATTCTGATCGATTCCGAAATACGAGGCAACTCCTTTCACGAAATGGGTTTTCCCGGCGCCAAGATCGCCGTGCAGGCAAACCACATCGCCGGGCTTCAGGGTCGACGCCACCGAAGCCGCCAGGCGGGCGGTCTCTCCTGTGGAGGTGCTGACGACCTCATCCGGTATCTGAAAGGTTTTCTGCCCTGAGGCTGCTGTGTTTTTATTCATGGGTACTGCTGATGGATGTTGCCAAATTGCATGCGCATGGAATATCAGTAATTCTGCATTTCCGGTGAGGCCGTAATTCTCACGATCTGATGTGATCCGGCTTCGTTCGCTGTTCCTTGTAGCGAACACTTGTTCAACATTTTATCGTTGCTGACCATTCGGGTGTCTATCCGCGCGGTTTAAGCGTGGCTACAGGCAGAATCATTTCCTCCATGGAGGCGCCGCCGTGCTGGAACGTATCGCGGTACTTGTTCTGGTAGCGGTGGTAATTGGTAGGATAGACGAAATAGTAATCCTCTTTGGCGAAAATGTAATTGGTGCTCATCCCGCTTCTCGGAAGTTTGTAATGGGCCGGGTTTTCGACAAAAATGGCGGCATCGCGTTCGCATTTCAGATGGCGCCCGTGTTTGTAACGCAGGCTGGTGGATGTCTCCCGGTCGCCGAGCACTTTGGTATCGCGCAGGGAGCGCACCGAACCGTGATCGGTGGTGATTACAATGCGCACATCCTTGTCTGAAAGGTCTTTCAGGATCTGCAGCAGGTTGGAGTGGGCAAACCAGGTTTTGGCCAGTGCGCGGAATGCCGGCACGTCGGGGGCAATCTCCTTCATCACGTCGGAGTCGGACCGGTAGTGCACCAGGGTATCCACGAAGTTGAAGACGAACGCGTTCAGGCGCGACTGGGTGTAGTTGTGAATTCGGTCGGAGATGCGCTTGCCCTCTTCGGCCTGGATGATCTTTTCGTACTTCGCCGGAAAGTCGAGGCGGAGCCTTTTCAACTGGGCGGCCAGCAGTTCATCCTCAAACTTGTTCAGTGAGGTTTCGTTGTCGTCGGTGGTGTTCCATAGCTGGGGGTACCGCCTTTCGATGTCGATCGGGAAAAGGCCTGCAAAGATGGCATTACGGCTGTAGGGTGTGGCCGTGGGAAGTATGGAATAGTAGAAATCGGTCTCGATCTGGTAGTATTCGCTGAGCATGCTTTCAAAAACGATCCACTGGTCGTAGCGCATACAGTCGATGATGATGAAAAAGACCGATTCGGCCTCTTCGAGCTGGGGAACAACATACTGGCGGATCACATCCGGCGATAGTACCGGCCGCTCGGGCACCTCACTCTTGAGCCAATATTGGTACTCGGCTTCAATGAATTTGCCAAACTCCAGGTTGGCCTGCTGAAACTGATCGATAAGTACCTGACGAAGGCCTTCGTCGCCGCTCATCAACTCCATCTCCCAGTTGGTGAGCTGTTTGTAGATGGATATCCACTGGTCGAAATCGGGGTGCGACTGAATCTCCTGGCTCAGGGTATTGAAATTCTGCAGATAGGTCTGGGCCGATTTTTCATTGCGCAGGCGTTTGCGGTCGAGGATCCGCTTGATGGTGAGCAGGATCTGGTTCGGGTTTACCGGCTTTATCAGGTAATCCGAGATTTTGGAGCCGATGGCATCCTCCATGATCGCCTCCTCCTCGCTTTTGGTGATCATGACCACAGGCAGGCCGGGCTGCAGCTGCTTGATTTTGGCGAGCGCACCGAGCCCGTCGAGCCCAGGCATCTGCTCATCGAGGAAAACGATGTCGAACTGGCTTTTCGTGACCATGGCCACGGCATCTTCGCCGTTGGTAACGGGAGTGACCTTAAAGCCTTTTCCCTCCAGAAACATGATGTGGGGCTTCAGGTGTTCGATCTCGTCGTCGGCCCATAAAATGGTATTGTTCATACGTGAAAGGTAGTAAATAATTAGTGAACCGTAATGCTGTTTCGCAGGCTGTTGAGCCTTGCCACTCCTATTCCGCGCACCCCGGTGATCTCTTCGACCGACCGGAACGGCCCGTTCTCAGCCCTGTATTCCACGATCCTTGCCGCGATCGAGGGTCCGATGCCCGGCAGTTTCTGCAGTTCGGTCACATCCGCCGTATTGATGTTGATCCGCCCGCCGGATCCGGGTTCCGCCTGCGCCCTGCCTGCAGCTTTCACAGTGTCGGCAACCGCAATTCCCGATCCTGTAACAGGTATATCAGCACCATCCGCGACGTTTGTCGTAATCCCGGATTCCGAACCGACAGCCCGGACCGGGTTCTGCAGGCCTGCCGGAATGGACAACGTCTCCCCGGCCGCGTTAGTACCCGGTTGATGGGGTGGGGTTAAGGATGAGGATGAGGATGAGGATGTGGTTGGGGTTGGGGATGTGGTTGAAGATGAGGATGAGGGTGTGGATGAGGGTGAGATTGGGTATTTGGTTGAAGATGAGGATGAGGGTACCGGTGTGGTTGAGGATGAGGTTGGGGTTAGGGTTGGGGGTACCGGTGTGGTTGAGGGTGTGGGCGGTACTGGCCTGATGCCGGATCCATCCGCAATTGAACGGTTTGGCCCGGGTTGCTCCATTGGTTCAGACCGTGGTGCAGCCTCAACAGGTGGGTAGAACCGGGCCAGGGTCTGTTCCCTTTCAATTTCGCGCAGCTGAACTTTTTCCTGAAATTCGGCCAGGATGGGCGCATAGTAGTGCTGATCGAACGGCTCGGGCCGGAACCAGGATGCGGGGATTGTCCACATAACCACCAGCACCGCGATAAGGGTGGTTACCGCTGTACGCTCGGCCGGGGTAATCTGCAGTTTTTCTGTTAGGAAGAACCAGTGTCTCTTCATGATGCACGTTTTTCGGGTTCATGGGAACCGGCATGAATGGTTGCCTTGACCGGTTGATGATGCGGATTCGGGTTGTTCTTATTAAGAGGCAATTCGGAATACAATCCTTACAAAGAGATTTATTTAATGGTTACCTTTGGGGCTGTCGCGAGGGTGAGACTTTTTATGAGACACAAGACACAAGACACAAGACGTGAGACATGAGAACTGGAGACATGAGAGTAAGAATTGAATCGATATGTGATTTTTTTCAATTTTCTGCAGATAATTTTTATACCAGATGATTGAAGATCTTTTTTTTGATTTTGAGGGAATGAGGGTTCGTTACCGGAAGTCCGGGACGGGCAAGCACATGCTGTTTCTGCACGGCTGGGGGGTGGACAGCGATACGCTGATGCCACTGGCTTCCCATTTTTCATCGGGGCATACCTGTATTCTGCCTGATTTCCCCGGGTTCGGGCAGTCGGGAGAGCCGCCGGCAGCCTGGACGGTCGATGATTACGCGGGATGTATCCACGCCCTGCTGGTGCATCTGGATGCTACGCGGACCGATGTGATAGCGCACTCATTCGGCGGACGGGTGATGCTCAAACTCTGCTCGCGGCCCGATACGGCGGTTTTGTTTGACAAGGTGCTGATAACCGGCGGGGCGGGCATGAAACCCAAACGACCGTTGAAATTCTACCTGAAAAAATACTTTGCCAAAACGCTGAAAGCCCCGTTCGTTATTCTGCCGGGAAATTTGCGCGAAAAGGGGCTGGACAGGCTGCGTCAAACAGGGCTGTGGCGATCACTCGGGTCGTCGGATTATTCGAAGCTGTCGGGGGTGATGCGGGAGACATTTGTGAAGAGCGTGTCGGAGTTCCTCGAGCCCTGCCTGCCGGAAATCGAAAACGAGGTGCTGCTGCTCTGGGGCAAGAACGACGATGCCACTCCCCTCTACCAGGCGCAACGTATGGAGGCGGGCATCCGGAACGCTGCCCTGGTGGTGATCGATGATGCGGGTCATTACGCGTTTATCGATCAGCCGGCTAAGTTCAGGGTGATAGCGGAGGCGTTTTTTTGAGACGCAAGACGCAAGACGCAAGACGCAAGACGCAAGACACAAGACAAAAGACATCAGATGTGGGTTGCAGGGCTATATTCCTAATGGGACGATGACGAGGCGAGGCTTAAGCCTCGCCTCACGCTTTATGGGCTGAAACCCGTATCTGCAGAAAAATCAACCCGTCTTGTGTCTTGTGTCTCATGTCTTGAGTCTCACTACTCTTCCCGCTCCGAGGCGTGATAGATGGCTTCGAGATTGGCATCGAGGTGACGGGCGGTGTTCAGGATAGCCCCCACGGCTTTTACGTAGAAATCGGGATTGATAGTTTCGAACGTGTCGGTTGGCTGATGGTAGTGGGGATGGTCTTCGACACCGAAATAGATGAACGGTACGCCCTTCGCGTGGAACGGCCCGTGGTCGGAAGACATGGTCCAGTCGTCAATGGGGGGCAGGTCGGGTGAATCGTGGCCGAACAGTACCGAAATTTCTGCACCGGCCGTGGCCTTTTCGATAAATGATTTCAGGAAGGGATAGTGGTAGGTGCCGACTGCATAAAGTTCATCCACAAAATTGGTGGAGATCATGTCCATATTGATATTCAGCACGATATTATCGAGGGGAACGACCGGATTGTCGACAAAAAACCTCGCGCCGCCCAGGCCCTGCTCTTCGGCATCAAAGGAAATTAACAGTATGTTGTGGAGGGGCGGGGTATCGGTAAAATACTGTGCCAGCGCCAGCAGGCCTCCAACGCCTGACGCATTGTCGTCGGCACCGTTGTAGATTTCGCCGTTATGTACGCCGAGGTGATCGTAATGGGCGGTTACGGCCATATAAAGGGTGCTGTTGGATGTACCCCGGATCAGGCCTACGATATTGACGGCATCCTCAAAGGTATTACCAGTTCGGGTATTCACGTGGGTAAACGTCTGAAAATAACTGTGCCCGAAGTTGCTCACGCCGATGTCGCTGAAGCGGTTTTCGATGTAGCGGCGTGCTATGGCATTGCCTTCGGTTCCGGTACGCCGGCCTTCGAGGGAATCGGAAGCAAGGAAACGGACGTCTTCGAGTAGCTGGTCGCGGTCGACTGTAAACGCCGATTCTTCATGTTTTTCCTGAGCGCATGATGTTATCAGCGATGTCAGTAATATGAAAAACAGGCCGTATTTCAAAGATTTCATTGTATTTATAGTATTAGAACTGATTTATAACGAAGGCTGACTATGTGCAGGTTATCATCCGGCACTATTTACCTGAATCAGGAAAAACAGATGGCAACCATGCACCACCATGATAACACAATTTATGATTTCGCGGCAATCCTTAACCATAACCTGATCTGTCTATAAAACTCTGTACAACTGGCGCGATCACATTGCTTTCCGGACCGGGCTTACAGTTTTGCGAGAACAATAACCTCCATGTAAGAACAATAACATCTGATCAACCATGTAAGAACAATAACCTCTGATCAACGCATCCAATACTGATTATCCTGATGCAACCCTCATCCAACACATGTCAGGCATAATCACGATATTCTTACCGGTCATGGTTATCAAGGCATCATCACATTTTACCTGACTATTTAGTATAACTATGAAGTATATATTTATTTAATGGGAGCAGATCAGGTATCTAAAGTTTCTCACGATTTTGGTAAAAGTCCTTCCATTGATCCGTTCATTAATCCGTTCATTAATCCTTCCATTTATTCTTCCATTGATCCGTTCATTGATTCCTTCATTGATTCCTTCATTGATCCGTTCATGGTGAAGTGATGGGTGTACCGGATGCTGAACGGTCGCCGGGCTGAAGGGGCATGGGTATTTCCAGCCTGGCAATCGACCTGAGCGGGCCCGGGCACACAGTGCGATGGCAGGCGGCACAGTTCTGAATAACCAGGTTGAATTGTTTTGCCGGATTCTCTGCACTGAAAATCGCTTCGTACATATCATCGAATGCCTCGAACCAGACCTGGTACTCCGACACATCATCCACGAATTCGGAATGGGGCAGGCCTGCAAAACGGGCGAATTCGATACGCTCCATGGGCTCGCCCCGGTCCCATGCCTCGCGGAGGCGAACCACATCCTGCATCCGCTCCTGCATGGCGTCGCGGAGGCCCGCATCGGCCGTGTCGGTACTGCGGTCGCAGCTGTGCACCACAAAAATACCGGCTGTAAAAAGCAGCAGGATTCCGAGCCGGATTATCGCGGTCATATTTCGG
>RECM01000257.1 GCA_007694035.1 Balneolaceae bacterium | reverse complement strand
TAAAGTATTATGCATCCCGAATTAACCGGTTTTTATGAAACGGCCGAAATGCACATGGCCGATGCCGTCGAATTTCTGCACAAGGAATTTTCGGGCATACGTGCAGGCAAAGCCAACCCGGCGCTGCTCGATACCCTTAAAGTGGATTATTACGGTACGATGTCGCCGATCAACCAGGTGGCCAACGTGAGCGCCCCCGAACCCCGCATGCTGGTGGTACAGCCCTGGGACAAAGGCATGGTCCCCGCCATCGAAAAGGCGATCCGCAGTTCGGCCCTCGGGCTCAACCCCAACAACGACGGGAATATCATCCGCATCCCCCTGCCCATCCTCTCGGAGGAGCGCCGCCAGGAACTGGTCAAAATTGCCCGCGACCTGGCCGAGCAGGCCCGGGTGAGTATTCGCAATTCCCGCCGTGATGCCAAAGACCATGTAAAAAACACCGTCAAGGAACAATCACTGCCCGAAGATTCACGCTTCGAAGCTGAAGACGACATCCAGAAGCTGACGGATCAATTCATTGAAAAAGTGGATTCCATGCTCAAAGACAAGGAAAGCGAGATCCTGAGCATTTGACCACACTATCCGGCATATAAGGCAGCATGTATTTAGCAGAACTCGAGCTGCATGGTTTTAAAAGCTTTGCCAATAAAACCTCCGTCAAATTCGACAGCGGCATCACTGTAATCGTCGGCCCCAACGGCTGCGGGAAATCGAATATCGTCGACGCACTGCGCTGGGTGCTCGGCGAGCAGCGTCCCTCGCAGCTCCGCTCCGACGCGATGGCCAACGTTATTTTCAACGGTACATCCACAAAAAAAGCCCTCGGTATGGCCGAGGTTTCTGTTACCATCCAGAACAACCGCGAAATACTGCCCATCGAATACAACGATGTTACCATCTCGCGGCGGCTCTACCGCTCGGGCGAGAGCGAGTACCTGATAAACGGTTCGCAGTGCCGCCTGAAAGACATCATCGAACTGTTCATGGATACCGGCATGGGCGCCGGTGCCTATTCGGTTATCGAGCTCAAAATGGTCGAGGAGATCCTGAACGACAAGAACAACGACCGGCGCAGGCTGTTCGAGGAGGCCGCAGGCGTTACCCGCTATAAGGAAAAGAGGAAGCAGACCTACCGCAAGCTCGACGAAACCCGTACCGATATGCTGCGGGTGGAGGATATCCTGATTGAAATCCGGAAAAAGGCGCGTTCCCTGCAGCTGCAGGCCAACAAGGCGCAGCGGGCCAAAAGCTACCAGGAGAACCTGCAAAAACTCGATATGGGGGTGAGCCGGCACGAATACCAGCACCTGAAAGGTGAACTCGAGCCGCTTGTCGGGCAGATCGTTACGGCCGAAAAGGAGAAGGAAGAGCTCGGCCGCAACCTGGAGCAGCAGGATGAGGCCCTGGGCCTGGCCCAGGAAACGCTTCAGCAGCGCGAAAAAGACCTGGCCGCATCCAAACTCCGGGTCGATGAGCTGTTCAACAGTATCCGCGACGCAGACACCTCCATCCGCATCGCCTCCGAAAAGATCACCAACGAGGAGGGCGTGATCCGGCAGTACGAAACCGACATCAGCCAGTCGGAGGTCGAGATCCGTGAGTTCAAAAAAAGCATCGACCGGGGCAGCGAAAACCTGACCAGGTTGCAGGCCGAACTGGATGCCGCCAACCAGGAGCTCGACGTCAAAAAGCAGGCTTATGATGAGGTACTTGCCGAAGTGAACTCCATGCGGGCGCAGCTCGATTCGGCCAACAGGGACTATGAAACCCTGAGCCAGTCGATCAACGAGATACAGAGCCGCAAAATCCGTTTTGAATCGCGCCTGGAAAACCTCGAGGAGGATGTACTGCGCATCGAACAGCAGCAGAAAGAGGCCGAAGGCAGCATCTCCCGTTTCGATGATGAGCAGAAGTCTATCGAAGCTGAACTCGAATCGGCATCGCATGCCCGCTCAGAGGCCGAAAACGAGGTCGGGCGTATCCGCACCGAACGCGACGAGGTGCAGAAGCGGCAGAACGAGCTGAAAGACGAGATCCGCAGTGTGCGCAGCCGCATCGAAGCCAGCCGCAACGAGATCGGCCTGCTCGAAAACATCGCCCGCTCGAACGAAGCCTTCCCCGGAAGCGTACAGCACCTTCAGAAACACAAAAGCAGTTTCCGCCGGTTCGAGGTGGTATCGGATGTGCTTTCTACGACCGCCGAATATGCCGTGGCGCTCGAATCGGTGCTCGGCGAGGCATGCAACTATGTGGTGGTGACCAATGTGGATGAGGCCACACAGGCGTTTGAGCTGCTGCGCAAGGACAAAAAAGGCAAGGCGACCGTGATCCCCCTCGACCTGCTGGCCAAATCCTACCCGGTCGACCCCGAGTCGATCGCAAATGTGGTGAGCTGCGCGAAGGAATATGAACCCCTGAAACAGCTGCTGCTGGGCAATGTGGTGATCAGCGATTCGCTCGAAAAGGCACTTTCGGGCAAGAAAAACGTCTGCGTTACGCGCGACGGGGATGTGGTGACCAGCGAGCGGTTCATCCGCAGCGGAAGCACCCACAAAAACACCGGCGTACGTGTAGGGCTCAGGAATCGGATCGACTCGTGCCGCAAAGACGAGGCGACGGCCACGGCCGCACTTGAAAAACTGCAGAACGAACTGCAGCGGCTCGACACCGTCTGGGCCGGCCTGAACAGCCAGAAGGCGGGTGATGCGCTCCGGGCGGCCGACGAGGCCGTGAGAAAACTCGAAAACAGGCGGAACGCCCTTCAGGCGCAAAAGGCCGTCTACGAAAAGACGATGCAAGAGCGGGCCAACCGGGAGAAGCGGCTGCAGGAGCAGCGCGGTGAACTCAATGCCGATCTCGCCGGAATCGAACCCCGGATCGCCGAAATCAACCGGAAACTTGATGATGCGGTCCAGATGCGTGTAAACCTGCGCGGAGCCCTCCAGGAGAAAGAGACCGCGTTGCAGCGTTCGCAGAGCACCTATAACGATGCCAAACTGCAGCAGCAGGGAACCGCCAATCTGCTCGACAACCAGAAACGCGACATCGAAAGGGCATCCAAAAGCATTGAGGCCATCAAGGAGAGGCTTGAAAACAGGGCACAGCGCGCCCGGTCAAGCAAGGACCTGATACTTAGCCTCAAGAACGAGATCGAAGGTCTGGAGGCCAGCGTATCGGCCCTGAAAGGCGAAAAGGAAGCGGCCGACAAGCTGTTTTCCGAAGCGGAAGAGGCCACCGCCCGTCAGCGGGGCAGGATCAACCAGATCGAGGACAACCTGAGAACCATCCGCCGGAACAAGGACCTGAACAGCGACCTCATCCACCACCTTTCCCTGGCGAAATCGCAGAAGGACATACAGCTAAAAAACATTGCCGACCACATCTGGGAGACATACGGCATACTCATGGACAAGCTGACCGTAGAGCTGCCGGAAGACATGGATGTGGCCACCGCCAAAAGCGAGATCGCCCAGCTTCGCGAGCGTCTCCGGAACATCGGAGAGGTGAATCCCCTGGCCATCACGGAATATGAGGAGGAGAAAGAGCGGGTCGATTTCTACGAAACCCAGATCGCCGACCTCACCAGGGCCGAAGACGAGCTCCGTCAGACCATCCGCGAGATCAATGAAACCGCGCAGGAGCGTTTCAGCACCACCTTCGATCAGATCCGGACCAATTTCAAAAAAGTGTTCAGCACCCTTTTCCAGGAAGATGATCAGTGCGACCTGATTCTCGAGGAGAGTTCCGATGATCCGCTCGACCACAAGATCGAGATCATCGCCAAACCGCGTGGCAAGCGTCCGAGCAACATCGAGCAGCTGTCGGGCGGCGAAAAAACGCTCACGGCCATCGCCCTTCTGTTTGCCATTTACCTGGTAAAACCATCCCCCTTCTGCATCCTCGATGAGGTCGACGCCCCGCTCGATGACGCCAATATCGAGCGCTTTACCCACCTCATCAAGCAGTTCAGCGCCGATACCCAGTTCATCGTGATCACCCACAACAAAAAAACCATGGACAAATCGGAAATCATGTACGGCGTAACCATGCCTGAAACCGGCGTAAGCAAACTGGTTGGCGTCCGGATGGATGATGTGGCCTGAAAAGGTAGCTGGAGGGGAGCGCACAAAGGCACCTTCGGGAGTCCGGTGCAGCACCCAAAGGCACCTTCGAGAGTCCGGAGCGTAGCGGAGGTCCTCGAAGAGTGCCCTGCACATACGCGCAAAAAAAATCACTCCAAAAAGAACATTTTTTTGAAATAACCTGTTTATCATTTACATCACAATACCCCGGGGATACTGACGTATCCCCATATGATCTACTCTTCAAGGTCCTGCGGACTCTTGAAGGTTGATCATATTACTACAACTAAGTACAATGGCGAAGAAGTTTGATATTCCGGAGATTTACAGGTCTCCGATTATAAAGAGGATTAAGGAATCGCGGCAGATATTGGATCCACGCAAGAAGGATGTGGTGCCGAGTGTGCTCGATTTTGGGCCGGTGCGTTTTTTGATACCGCGGCATTTCGGATTTTGCTATGGGGTGGAGAATGCCATTGATATTGCATACCGCACGATTGAGCAGAATCCGGGCCGGAACATTTACCTGCTCAGCGAGATGATCCACAATCCGACGGTGAACAACGATCTGGTGAACCGGGGGGTGAAATTCCTTTTTGAGACCGACGGCACGCCAATTATACCCATCGATTCGCTGAATGAGGACGACATTGTGATTGTACCTGCCTTTGGTACCACCATTGAGATACAGAAGCGCCTCGAAGAGCGGGGGATCAATCCCTACCAGTACGACACCACCTGCCCGTTCGTCGAAAAGGTATGGAACCGGGGCAGTCAGCTTGGCAAGAAGGGGCATTCGCTGGTCATCCACGGCAAACACACCCATGAGGAGACCCGGGCCACCTTTTCTCACAGCCGTCAGCACAGCGATGTGGTGGTGGTTTTCAACCCAGAAGAGGCCCGGATTCTGGCGGAGATCATGCTTGACGAGCGTCCCCTTTCCGATTTCGACCAGTATTTCGGTCACAAGTGCACCCCGGGATTCAATCCGCTTCAGCATCTTGAAAAGTTCGGTGTGATCAACCAGACCACCATGCTGGCCACTGAAACCAGGGAAGTGATGGAGATTCTGCGGGAAGCGGCCGTAAAGAAATACGGGGCTGCCGAAATCGGCAACCACTTTTCCGACACCTCCGATACCCTCTGCTACGCCACCAACGAAAACCAGTCGGCCACCTACGGCCTGCTCGAACAGGATGCCGGCCTGGCCATCGTCGTCGGCGGTTACAATTCATCGAACACCATGCACCTGGTTGAGCTACTCGAGAAGAAATTCCCGACATACCACGTGCGCGACGCAAAGGAGATCATATCTCCGGCTGAGATCCGCCATTTTAACCAGTGGGACAAAAGCATGCACACAACCCGCGACTGGCTGCCCGGCGCCACCCCGCTCACGGTGGCCATTACTTCGGGTGCCTCATGCCCCGACGCGCTGGTCGATGAGGTGATCCTGAAAATCTGCAGCTATTTCAACGAGGTGATTCCGGTTGAAGAGGCGATGGCAGGTTTCTGATTTCAGAATGCCGATAGTACCGGGGTAACTTTACATGGCGCGCATTTGAATTCTGTTGCGTGGTTCCCGGTTTCGGATCTCATGCTGAATTTACAAGCGGTTACCTCTCACCATCCCTATTCGGCCACCACATTGAAGTAGGAAACCCTTCTGGGCTGATGCGACCTTAGCCGGACATCGAGGCCTTCGATAATCGGTTCAATCTGCGGGGTTACATACCCGGTCGTGTCGTTCACAATTGTGCTGTAGTTCACATAGGCCTGAAAAGGGATGACCGACGAGGCTGCATTATACTGGTTGATCGGTACATCATACCTGATGGTGAGCATCGTCGGGCTGTAAGAAACACGCCGGCCTGCGGGCAGGTTACGGGTGGTGACCTGCACTCTCACTTCTGCCTCCGTAAATTCGGCAATCTCCGCTTGAATGCGCACCTTTTCGGTTTGCAGATGAATGAGCCGCTGAGCTTTTCTGAGCTGCACCTCAATATCCAGATCTTCTTTAACGTCATCGAGTTCCCTGGCTTCAGTAGGCCAGTATTCGATGGGTTCAATGAGCGAACGGGCCCCGGAAACAGTCACACTGTCGGGTGTGAGGCTGATTTCACCAATTACGTTAAACCGTCTGCGTGTCTCAATAGTAACATCATTCCGTATCGGGATCCTTTTTTCCATCTTCTCTTCGGTTGCCACATTCACGATCATCGGCTGTACCTTGCTCACCGAAACATCCGGAAAATTGGACAGCGAGCCCTGCACGGCTTCAAACACATTGATGGTACCCTCATCAACGGGCACAATAACCTGGGGCGGATTGTTGTAGATGGAGATCAGTTTCCATCCCTCACCGCTTACCGTGGTATTGGCATTCCGCGGTATTTCCGTTATAAAGGCCTTTCCATCGGGCGGGTCGGCATGCAATACGGGCAGATTCAGGGTCAGATTGTAATCGCGGCCCAGGTTTACAAGCAACCACATGCTGAGGGCAATCATGAAGGCAAAAATGAATACCACTACCCGTTCACTTTGCGGTATATCGTCTTTATCGCGCGATAATTTCCGCTTGATGAATTCGCCATAGGTTCTGCCGAACCAATTGCTCACCGATTTGAATAGCTGCATTAACATACCGGAATATAAGGATGTGAAATACATAAATGATACAACCATCCACCCTTGTTCCCTCCCGGATCTTCAATCCGCCCTGCGCCGGGCATATTGATCGTATTTCATGCGACGGCCCGGGCCCGGCTAATGTTCACTATTCATTCTTCGGCCTGAAACTGGCTCTTGTCCACAGTTAATTCATCGTACCGCGCCTTGCCATTGTTCACAATTCATCCGCTTTCCCGTACCTCACCATTGTTCAAAATTCAATCAATTTCCCGTGCCTCGCCAATGTTCAAAATTCAATCGATTTCCCGCACCTCGCCATTATTCAAAATTCAATCGATTTCCCGCACCTCGCCATTATTCAAAATTCATTCGCCGCCATGCGCCTCGCCAATAAACGTAATTGATTCGCCGACTCACTTCCCAACACCTGCCACCCGTTACCCAACACCACTACCCATTACACATTACCAGATATCGGGAGATCACCCCATTATGCCCTGATTATTATCTCCTTTACAATATCCTCATCCACCTCGCGGTTAAGGCGGTTCATGATCGAATGGCGCTGCATATGCACTTCATGGCGCCATCCGGGATTTTTTATTCTGACGATGAGGCGGTCGCCCTCAAATTTGAGGCCAACGCACTCTTTGGCAATGGCGCTCCCAACAACTTCCGGCCATACGGAAAGGATCATACCTCTCTTCAGCTCCCTCCTGCGGGGATAGTTTTCCACGAAATCCTTCAAAAGATCGCCTAATGGCCTGGGCCTGTTACTGTACATTATGGTAGAGTTCGCAATGTGTCAGTCTTGTGTCTTGTGTCTTGTTTCTTGTTTCTGACTTGAGACTTAGGGTCTGATCGAAATCGCGGATGTTTTCACCCCTGCCGGGGGCTTTTTAAAAAGCCCCCACGTGCTTCGACTTCGCCCTTCGGCTACAGCCTGCTTCGCAGACTTGCGCTCTGGGCTGCGCTCAGCATGACGTTGTCTTTTGTCTCATGTCTTGTGTCTCACGTCTAACCAATAATAACCCAAATATCCAACCCGTTCAAATCAACCAACCAAGTAATCACCCCTGTCCTTCACTCCCCATAACTTCCGCAGTGTACGTTTTTACCAGTTCAGCGAGCCTGTCAGTATGTTCGGCTTCCGTGCGGAAATTGGTGATGCAGGCACGAAGAACCGGTCCTTGCCCGTCGAGTTGCGTGGTCGATATCCATGCCTGCCCTGAATTCACGATTTTGCGGACAATGGCCTGCAGGATCTGCATATCACGGACCCCTGTTGGGCGGAAACAGACCACCGGCAGCGGGGTTTCGTTGCAGATTTCAAATCCGGCCAGTTCCAGTCTGCTCCTGAGCCTGTCGCCCATGGCAGTCATGTGCCGGATCACCGATTCATAGCCCGGTTTCCCCGCTGCGGCCAGCGACATGAACACCTTTAGACCAATTGACCGCCTCGACCACTGCATGGAATGCATGTACGGGTCACGGATGTCGAGGCCGGCTGCATCTTTTGGCATGTAGGATGTTTCGATGGCACAAGTCCTGTTCAGGATTCCGCGATGCCGGGTCAGGTAGATACCGGCCCCCATGGGCACCGACATCCACTTGTGGGCATCAAAGGTGATCGAGTCCGACTGTTCCATTCCGGCAAAATAGCCTTTCAGTTCAGAAACAAAGGATGCAGCTCCGCCCCAGGCCGCATCCACATGGTACCAGAGTCCGTTTGCCCGGGCCACATCAGCGATCTGCTGCAGCGGATCGATTACTCCCGCGTTGGTGGTACCCGCTGATGCGACAACCATAAACGGTTCCAGCCCGTCGGCGGTATCCCTTCTGATCATGTCCGACAGCGACCCCGCCGACATCCTCAGTTGTTTGTCGACCTCAACATGCCGGACGGCACCGGTACCAAGGCCGCAAAACCGGGCGGCTTTCAGAAACGAGTGGTGGCTCTGCGACGACACATAAAAAACAGGCTGCCTGGGCAGCGATCGCACGCCATGCTCCGGAAAATCCGGAAAATGCGCGGTAATGGCTGTGAGCAGTGCCGTGTGATTGGCTTCCGCTCCGCCGCTTGTGAAGGTCCCCTCCGTTCCGGCTTCATCATAGCCAAACAGGCCGCCAAACGTACTGATGAGGTGGTTTTCGATCTCCGCGGCGAT
>RECM01000256.1 GCA_007694035.1 Balneolaceae bacterium | reverse complement strand
AGCCGCTGAAGAAAGTGCGGGTCTTTCCGGTTCAGCTCGATTCTGAGTGTGGAATCGTTTTGGGCAATAATCCCTTCGACCTGTGTGTAATTGGGGGTTTTGCCGGGCCTGAGGTTACGCTGCTCCATATAGTATGCATCGAAACCGAAAATGACCTCTCTGAAGAGTTCAGCCGCATCGGATGGTACATCCGGCGAAGCCATGCGTTCGAAACTGCGTTTGTAGTCGCCGGCTGTAACCCGTCTGCCCTGACCCGTAATGAACGATTCATCGTCATGGAAAAAACGGTTCCGGTCAATTGTGATTGTCCATGCAAGCGAGTCGCTGTCGGCCTGCCACCTTTTAGCGTGGGCAGGGGCGATATTGCCCTGTTCATCAAAACGGACAAGGCCTTCATAGATAAGCTGAACAGCCCGCCTGGAGGCGGTATTACTGGCAAAAAGAGGATCAAGGCTGGAGATTTTCTGCCATTCGCCGTACCGCAGCTGATTCCGTTCTGCAGGCCTCGTTTCCCGGTCGTCATCAATCTGTTCCGGTGCAGGTGTTGCCATGGCGGCAGGTTCGCTGCGAATGACCACGGTTTCGGTTGTTCGTCCGCATGATGCGATGAGCATCAGGGCGATGATTAAATAAGCAAAAGCGTTTATCCGCATAATAATGGAGACCGGTTATTGGGTTCTGTTAACAATATAGGCCCGAAGTTCGGTTTGTAAAACCTGCAGGCAGTACTATAACAGAAGAAAGCGCAAAAAAATTTTGATGAATCAGCCTTTTCCTTTCAGGCCCTTGAGTCCCCGCGCTGCCTTGGTACTGAGCAGGTTGGTTTCGTGCGACCTTACACGGCCGTTCTTCTCACGATGACGGTTTTCAGCGATCAGGATCATCTTCTCGAGAATGCCGGGAAACGTGTTGCCGGATTTGTCCCAGAGGTAGAAGCTGAAGGACCCGGGAATGGTGTTGATCTCATTGAAGTAGAAGGTGCCGGTGTCTTTGGCGACGAGAAAATCGAGACGTACGAGTCCGGAACAGTCGAGCAGCCTGAAAATATCGAGTGACGTTTGCCGGATTGCCGAAGTGAGTTCATCACGTACGGGGGCCGGAATAAGCCGGGTGGCGGAGGCCATGCCCTTGCCGGCATCACCCAGGTATTTGTCATCAAACGAAAGGAGTTCGTCTTTGCTGAGTGGTTGTTCGCACACACTGGCTTCGGCATCGGCGCCATCGCCCAGCACCGAGCAGTTGATTTCGATGAGCGGGCTCACCGCTTTTTCTACTATGAGATGGGCGTCGTAACGGAATGCCGTTTCAATGGCTTCCTGAAGGCTCTGCCTGTTGCGGCATTTCATGACACCAATACTGCTGCCCAGGTGCACCGGTTTCACAAAAACGGGATAGCCCAGCTTTTCGATATCGCTGATTATATTGCCGGAGCCGGCCGACCAGGCGGATTCGGTAACCCAGACGTCATCCACAACAGGGATTCCTTCAGCCTTGCATATCCTCTTGGCCAGGCGTTTGTCCATGCCCAGGGCCGAGGCCGTAACCCCGCATCCGGTATATGGGATGTTGTACTGTTCGCACAGACCCTGAAAGCCCCCGTTTTCACCTTCGCTGCCATGAAAAGCCACTACAACTGCCTTAACAGGAATGGTTTCAGGTTTGCTGAAAAGCCCGCTTTTACCGCTCAGGAGTACAGTTCTTCCGTGCTCATCGATGGCGAAATGGCAAGGCTGTGCTTTCGATTCAAGCGAATTGAGTTCTTTATAGGTTTCCAGTTCCAGCAGCTGCGGGCCGGTAAACCATTTGCCTTGCTTGGTAATAAAAAGAGGAACGATACGGTACGGTTTCTCTTTGAGAGCTGCGGCCGCCTGCATGGCGGTAATTACAGACACCTCGTGTTCCGGCGAAACGCCACCGAAAGCGATAATGACAGCGGGTTGACTCATAGCGAAGGTTAGTTTAAATCAGCCGGAAAATAGGTATTCGCTTGTATTCATGCTACAGGAATCAAAAGCGAAGGGCGTGATCCCGGCCAAAACGGGATTCGATTGATTTATCGATTCATGAGACGTAACGACGTACCGACCTGGCGATTTTCCCAATCAGATCGCATATCGCCGGGTCGCTACGTCTTATAAATCGGATATCAAAAGGTTGCGATCCCGGGCAGAACGGGATTCGATTGATTTATCGATTCATGAGACGTAACGACGTAGCGACTTATCGATTTTCCCAAATCAGATCGCATATCGCCGGGTCGCTACGTCTTATGAATCGGATATCAAAAGGTTGCGAACCCGGGCAAAACCGGATTCGATTGATTTATCGATTCATGAGACGTAACGACGTACCGACCTGGCGATTTTCCCAATCAGATCGCATATCGCCGGGTCGCTACGTCTTATAAATCGGATATCAAAAGGTTGCGATCCCGGGCAAAACGGGATTCAATTGATTTGGCGATTCATGAGACGTAACGACGTAACGACGTACCGATCTGTAATATCGTGGTTGTTTCGTTGCCCGGGCTTAGGAGCTGAAAGAGTTGATGGCGCGAGATTTGGAAGGGCGGGACTGCACAGGATAAGCTTCTTCACGCGGGCCTTCTTCGAGTGTCAGTTCGAGTTTTTCCTGCCAGTGGGATGAGAACCGGAAGCTGATACCCGATAATATTACGACAACGAGCACAAAAAAGAGGTAAGCCATTGCTGTAACCATCAGTGAATTCACAGGTACCCCTGGTTCCAGAACTGCCTGCGACGGGTTCACCGGATTGTAGAAAACTGTGATTGTGTGCCCTTGTGGATATGCATCGAGCCGGCGGGCCACCTGCCGGATACCCGATTCACCGTTGTCGAGCGTAAACCTGGTGCCTGTATAGGTATTTCCGTCCACTTTGTAGGTGTACCGGATTCTGGCATAAACTGAATTGTCGGCAGGCCTGTTGCGGATATCAAATTCAGTGACCTCACCGGTAACGAATGGCCAGTTTTTTGAGTTCTGGGCTGTCGAGAACTGGTTGTATATGCCCCATGTCAGCAGCAGGGCGAGCCCCAGAAAAACCCACCCGGCAAGGCGGAAACTGCCTGCCCAGCGGCGGATATCTTCGGAAGTCGGTGTTCTGTTTTCAAAATCTTGCTGCATCTCGCGCGTTCCCAAATGGCAGTTTATATCGTGCCGGATTACTTATGAATTAGTTCCTGAATACGGATTTGTATACCCGTTGGCCGGCATCTGTTATCCGGTATAGATTTATGAACATGGCATAACCCTTATTGTTCCGGTTTTACTGCAATGAAGCCTTTAAAAATGTTACATGCAGATTACCGAAATGGACTATCCTGCTGTGGGTGATGGCATAGCCGTTCTGCATGAAGCTGCTGATCCATGTCCGTTTGAGCGGTGTGAGCCCAACCACCTCCCGGATCTGCTTATCGGCACATGCTTTGGCAAAATTCCGGTAGAGCTGCTCGGTAAGCCTGGTGCTGCCGATCCTCATACCGAACGGCGGATTGGTAGCTATGCAGTCATACTCCCCTTTTTCTATGTAACTGAGGGTTTCAGCCAAGCCCTGTTTTATCTGGATATGGGACTGCATGCCGAATTGGGCCGCATTCAGCTTCATGCCTTCCACATTTTTCACAAAACGGTCGGCTGCCATAACCCTTATTTGCGGGTTACCGAGAACCCTTGCCTCTGCTTTTTTAATTTCTGAATCGAGGATCGCCCGGTCTATAAAACGGAGATGGTGAAAAAGGTACTCATCCCGGTTTCTGTAAATGCCGGGGGCAATGTTGAGCGCCCTCAGCACGGCTTCGATGGGAATGGTTCCGCCGCCGGCCATAGGGTCGAGCAGATTACCGTATTCCGTATACGAGGAAAGCCTCAGAAGAGCTGCGCATATCGATGGTTTGAGTGGTGCAAAATGCTGAAAGGGGCGGTGGTATCTGTAGTCGAGTGAACGGCCCGATGTATTGAGAAGAATTTCAAGCCGTGAGCCTTTCAGGTTGGCATGAATTTCAATTTCCGGTTCGTCCAGGTTAACGGGTATCCGTTTCCCTTTCACCCTTTCAAAATGCTCAATAACGGCACTGCCCACATCGCGGGCAACATCCATTGACGTAAAACCGTGATCCCCTTCGCGCCGGCCCCTGATGGCAAACGGTTGCCCCGCATCGAACCAGTCGGAGAAAGGGATCGAAGAGCAGAAAGCGGTGATATCATCCAGAGTCCGGACATCGGTTTCGGCCAACCTGATGTACACCCGGAAGATAGTTCTTGCGCACAGGTTCAGCCTGATAATTTCGGCGGGTCCGGCATCGGCGATTTCCACACCGGCCTCATGTACGGCCCCCGTCTTAAAACCGAGCTCCTGCAGTTCACCGGCAGCGATGTCGCCGACCCCGTGGCTGCAGGCTGCAAATACGCGCATATCAGTTATGTTCCGGATCAGCTGCCGGGCAGATAACGTGCAGGTACCGGATTGTTCTTGTCTTCATCAATCCATATGAGGGATGTGATCCACCAGCGGTTGTCTTCGAACACGAGCTGAATGCTGTTGATTCCCCTGGCTTCACCTTTGCCATCATCGGTCGTAAACCGGGCCTGGTAAGTACTGAAAGCGTGGTGAATGCTGCCATAGTTCTCATCAACCCTGTTCAGTTCGGATTCATGAAAGCTTTTATACGCACCCATTCTGTGCTGCTTCATAAAACTGCTGATGAACTCTTCCAGCTCCATTGTTACGTAGTCGTCGCCCCGGGCGTGTACAAGGCGGGCCTTTTCTATAAAAAGTGACTCGAGGAGCGACCAGTAGGGCTGTTTGCCCTCATCGAAACTGATGGAATAATAAAGTGCGTCGAGCACAACCCCGACTTTGCTGAAGTCGGCTTTTCTGAATGGATTCAATGAAACCTCCTGGTAATAATGATTTTAAGTACTTTGAAAATAATTTGTAAGGGGGAAAATTAGTACCGCTGCAATGTATGGTGAAATGCAGGATCTGTAGTCTTGTAATGAGCAATCTGCAAGAGATATGTTACACATTTCCGGTGAGATATCTCCTGCGAACATCCACATCCAGTTTTTCAATGGCGTAACGGAGCATGGTTCTGGGCATGGATCTGCAGTGTGAGTCAAGGAAGGTTAACATCGGTTTTTCATCCCTCTTTCCGATTTCCCTCAACATCCACCCAACGGCTTTATGAATAAGGTCGTGATGGTCGTTTAACAGTTTTTCAGCAAGCTGCAGCGTGGTGTCAAAATGCCGGTTGCGTATGAAATGGTACGTCGCGATTACGGCAATGCGGCGGTCCCAGAGCGAATCGGATTCCGCCAGCTGGAAAATCGGCGATTTATCACGATCGAGTAACCAGCCTCCGGCAATCTGTCTGGCCGACGAGTCGACAAGGTCCCAGTTGTTGACCCACTTGCGCTTGTTCATATAGAAATGATAGATCTGCTCACGGCCGGCTTCATCTGCTTTACTGAAGTTTTCGGTAAGGACTATAAGGGCCAGCAAACGTTCCTCATGCATTTCAGAATGCAGCAGATCAGCAATTTCGGCAAGGGGCATACCCCTGAACAATTTCGAAATTTTCCTGGTCTCAGGTACTTTAATACCGTAGAAACGATCGCCTTCGCCGTAATCGCCCGTACCTGTTTTGAAAAAACGGCTGAGTTGCCGGGCCTGTTCCGGATCAGCTTTTTCCCGGAGCAGCATGCGTGCCCTCGATGCGGTTAACCCACCCGGCACATCCCCGTTAACTTCAGCAGTAAGGCCCATGGTTTAGTACTGATCCATGGCTCCTTCGAGCTCCTGGGCGCGTTCCATCATCATCATCTGAAATTCGCCCATGTTCTGTTGTACGACCTCTTCGCCGATCTGCATTCCCTTGAGTGACAGATTCTGGGATTCAGTATAATACTTGCGGCCAAGGTCGGTTTTAAAAAAACGGTTAAGCTCTACTATTTCCTTTTCGGTGAACGATTCGAGGTAGATATCGATATAGCGTTCCTTTACCTCATCCGACGTGAGGTGTTTGATGAAAAAACTGCTCATAACATCCTTGAAAGCAATCAGATCGGGGTTCTGGCGGATCTGCATTTCGAGCATGTTTTCGATGGTTTCGAGCATATTTTTCTCAAATTCAACGGTATCAAGCAGATCTTTTACAGCCGCCCGGTGGGTGTCGGTATACTGGGCGTGCAGGCTGGTGAAGGTGAGTGAGAAGATTACGAGAAGAAGGGTTGTTTTGATATAACGCATGATAAAGTCGTGTATGGGTAGATTTTTTTGAAGTTTAAAGTTACCAACTTAGGTCAAGGATACAAATTAAAACCCCGTTAACCAGGTTTCTGCCACAAACTGCCTCATCTTGCGCCACCACCGGCCCCGCCGCCGCCTGAACCCGCTACTGCTCCTGAGCCGCCCGCCACACTGCCAACTGTTGATGTTCCTGTCGCGGCAAGGTTATTCATGGTTGCTGCCAGCTGAGCGGGGTTGAACACACCGCCGTGAAAATACAGCCAGCTCACATCCTGTATATTCAGGTTATTGGTTAGATTTTCGAACCTTTTGCCGGTTACGCCAAGCGCTATGGCATAGAGCAGGTGGATGGTTTTGTCTTTTGGTGTGATGAATTCGGATGGCTTGCCCCGGGTGAGGGCGTTCCGGTAGGCAGTAATTCGCTGATAGGCCAGCTCACCAGCAACAGATCTCCGCTGTATGATCAGGGATAGCACAGCGAGCAGAGTGGCCGCAATAAACAGTATCGCAAACAGCTCGGATATGAATATCATCGCCGGGATAGAGACCAGAACCAGCACTACCTGAAAAAGCAGGTTTTTTTTCATTCCGGTTTTACTTTCCTCGTCGTACCAGTTCCGGGTTTTGGCATCTTTACTCACCATTTTAACCCATTTTTCAACTGCTTTCTGCACACTACCGGAGCCCTGTTTGAAAATCTCCTTTAATGGCTTTTTCCCTTCGCGTACAGAACTCATCAGGAACCCGAGCAGGTATTCCTCCCATTCTGAGAGCGTTTCATCGGGTATATTTTCGTTCGGGATCAGATAAAAATCACTCGATCCGGGTTTCAGGAAAGTGCTTGTGGTTTTAAACTCCTCCATTTTAAAATAGCCTCTCCTGGCAAGATCGAGCATGGTGGCCATGAGTTGCGTACCACCGATATAAGTCTGGTAGTACAGCCATCCCGTAATAGCAGGTGGTTCGTTTACCGGCAATTCATACAGCTCCGGCGGGATACGCTGAGGCAGCCTGTGCAGTTTTCCGTACTTACGGTAGTACCCGATAAGGACTGTAAGCCCGGCCATGATAAGGGCAAGTGAGGCCCATTTTGCAATCACTCTGTTCCGGGCGGCAATTTCAATGTTCCGGATGCGCTCTTCATTCCAGAGCCTTTCCTGCTCTTCGGCGAATGCAAGGGTCAAATCGGGGTCGTTTACAGGGGTTACCAGTACAGCTGATGGGAAGAGGGTCCGGATCTGAACCCTTTCGTTCCGGCCAATATTTGATGCAGATGCCCGCATCTGTGCAGCATCTTTGCGGATAGTGGTTTTGTAGCTGGCACCCCGAATCCATGTGTGAATTTCGCCGGCGGGTACATCCCCCGGCAGACCAAGCATTACCACGAGGTCATCAGTCCCGCGTTCCCAGCGGTCGCTCAGGTAGATCCAGTTGAACTCGGCATGGTCAGGACCGGTAACGATGGCACCATGCAGTACATACTGAATAGTGAACGTGCGTTCTTCGTCGGTGGCCCGGTAGTATATGGTGATGTCGATACTGCGGCGCTTATCCTTGACCCGGAAGGTGCCCGGTTCACCAGTGTCAAGATTCAGGTAGGGGGTGTCGCCTTCAAAAACACGAAGATCGGTGATTTCGGTAAAGCCCGTTTTTGGCAGATTGTAATCGACCTCCGAAAAGGACCCCTGAAAGCGGTAGGTGCGTTTTTCCGTATAGAGGATGGAGCCATCGGGGCGGATCCCGGCATCGATTTCGACTTTTGGAATCGACCAGTCTTTCGATGCATCAGCACCTTCGGGGAGCAGCAGGAAAAGCAGGAAAAAATGGATCAGTATGATATGTGCTCTATTATTCATCGTAAAAATTTGTTTGAATCATCCGCCGGCCGCGGCCGCGGCATTGTTCTGCTTCCAGGTCACAAATATGATCCAGTACAAAAATATCCCGAAAACCGTGTCGGTTGATGCTGGGATCTGCATGGTTGCTGAATAATTCCAGACCGATTTTTTTTTGACGGATCCAATTTCGATATCCCTGAAGATGATTTTATATCCGCTGCGGAAAAAGCTTTCAGGTTTGAGCTCAAATCGTACATTGCCATAGGTGATCGTGTACTTGCCCGACCAGACAGAGGGTTTGGTGGCTTCTGCGATAATATCTGTACCGTTGCGCAGAACGTAGTGACCTTTTAACAGGGATGTGCTTTCCATGCTGTACAGTTCACCATCCAGTTCGAATTCGGCTGCAGTTCTGAACACGGATGATGTAACGGTGGCAGGTTGTGCACTGCCATAATCGATTTCAAGAATGGTCTTTACCAAACCTTGTGACCGGATGTGCCAGGTAACCACATCCCGGGATTGAGTAGTTGAGCCAGTTGTCGCCATTGATTATATCGGGAGCAAAACCGTTATATATTCAGGATTAATCCATTTTCGGGTTCGCAATATTGGGGGTTAATTGTACGGATAAGTTACATTTGAATATACATGGTTACGAACCTGACGGAAACGGGTTACATTTAATTGAAATAACCTGGCAGAAAGAATTGAAGAATTCCGGCATGTAGAATTGAAATAACCTGGCAGGCAGAATTGAAGAAACCTTGCAGGTAACTGAATACCGGCAGGAGTGCGGAAGACCGGAACCCATACGGATAAACCTGCCCTGAGATCAGGCAGTGTTAAGCAGATAGATGGTGACCAGGAAAAGCCGTACCCTGATATCGAGCAGTTCC
>RECM01000207.1 GCA_007694035.1 Balneolaceae bacterium | reverse complement strand
ATTGCTCCCCAGATCCCTAACTCAAAAACCTGCCTGTTCAAAAATCCCGGTAAAGCCCCGAATCATGCGCAAAAACCACTTCCCCATTCCCTACTCCCTATTCTATTGTTCTATTGTTCACTTGCTCCCTGATTCAAAATATATTAGCAGCATTGGTGTTGTCACCATACAAAATTAGCCCCGAAGGGCTAATTTTAAATGCTCACCATTTCGATCAGATTTCCATATCAAGCTGGCTGTCGTCCGCCGGTGCGTCAGGCCCGCCGTTATCATCGTGGTTACCGTTCTCTTCGCCGTTATCATCGTCGACAACCGATTCTTCCCTGGCAACCCGTGTGACCGCAGATATGTAATCTCCTTCGGCCAGGCGCATCATTCTTACGCCCTGCGTATTCCGTCCAATTGCCCGTATGTCTTTGCAGTGCATACGGATAATCTTTCCATTGTGGGTTATGATCATGAGATCGTCCACATCGCTGACTGCTTTAAGGGCGATCAGGTCACCGGTCTTGGCGGTGCGTTTGAGTGCAATTACACCCTTGCCGCCCCTGGCCTGCTCACGGTAATCGGCTACGTTGCCACGCTTGCCATAACCGTGCTCGGAAAGACAGAGCAACGACGTTTCGTGGATGTTCTGTATGACCACCATATCGATCACTTCATCGTTCTTGTGATCAAGGCTGATACCGCGAACACCGCGTGTGTTTCTGCCCATTTCGCGCACATCCGTTTCCATGAACCGGATAGCACGTCCGTTTTTGGCGCCCAGCAGGATCGTTGAATTGCCGTCGGTAAGAGCGGCACCCAGAAGCTGGTCGTCATCGTCGATATTGATCGCAATGATACCGTCTTTTCTCGGACGGCTGTAGGCTTCAAGCAGTGTCTTCTTGACGGTACCCTTACGGGTAGCCATCATGATGTAGTGGTTCTTGATATACTTCTCGTCATCAATGGTTTTGACCGGCACAAAGGTTTTTATGCTGTCGTCCTTGTCGATCTGAATCAGATTGACGATGGCCCGCCCGCGGCCGAGCCGTGAACCTTCGGGAATTTCGTAGACCTTGAGCCAGTAACATTTCCCCTTCTCTGTAAAGAAAAGGATGTAGTTGTGGTTCGTAGCCGCAAAAAGATGTTCGATATACTCGTCATCTTTGGTGGTGGCCCCTTTCATGCCGGTTCCGCCCCGCTTCTGCCTGCGGTAGCCGCTGATAGGCGTACGTTTGATGTAGCCATTGTTGGAGATGGTCACAACAACATCCTCATCGGCGATCATGTCCTCGATGTTGAAATCCTCGGCCGAATAGACGATCTGTGTGCGGCGCCCGTCGCCGTAGCGGCCTTTCAGCTCATCCAGTTCGGTTTTTATGATCTCCATCTGTACATCACGGTTCATAAGTATCCGGCGATACTCAACGATCTGCTCGATGATGCCTTTGTACTCGTGGTCGATCTTGTCGCGCTCAAGGGCCGTGAGTTTCTGCAGACGCATGTCGAGAATGGCTTTCGCCTGCAGATCTGTCAGCCCAAACTTTTTACGGAGCTGGCTGTTGGCCTCGGGTACATTTTTGCTGGCCCTGATGGTTTTAATAACCTCATCGAGATTGTCGACCCCGATTTTGAGACCTTCAAGGATATGCGCACGGGCTTCTGCCTGATCCAGGTCATAAATAGTACGCCGAATGATAACCTCGATGCGGTGATCCACATAATGGCGGATCAGTTCCTTCACGTTCATCACTTTCGGCCGGCCTTTTACCAGTGCCAGGTTGATTACGCCGAACGTGCTCTGCATCTGTGTGTACTTGTAGAGCTGGTTGAGTACCACGCTGGGCACGGCACCCCTTTTGAGCATGATAACAACCCGCATGCCCTCGCGGTCGCTCTCGTCGCGTACATCCGAGATTTCGGTAATTTTTTCTGTCTGAACGAGTTCCGCTATTTTCTGAATAAGCGTGGCCTTGTTCACCTGGTACGGAATTTCTGTTACCACGATCTGCTCACGGTTATTCCGCAATTCTTCCACATTGGCAAGTGCGCGCATCACCACCTTGCCACGTCCGGTTTCGTAGGCATCTTTAACGCCTTCGTAGCCGTAGATGATACCACCGGTCGGGAAATCCGGCGCGGTAATATGTTTCATCAAATCCGCGATGGTAATATCATTATCATCGATATAGGCCTTAATGCCCGAAATTACCTCAGAAATGTTGTGGGGCGGCATATTGGTTGCCATCCCCACAGCAATACCCGACGACCCGTTGATGAGCAGGTTCGGCAGCATCCCCGGCATAACCGTGGGTTCGCTCAGGGTATCGTCAAAGTTGGGCTGATAGTCGACCGTGTTTTTGTTGATGTCGCTCAGAAGCTCTTCGGCAATACGCTTCATGCGTACTTCCGTATACCTCATGGCCGCGGCTGAGTCGCCGTCGACCGATCCGAAATTGCCCTGGCCGTCTACGAGCGGGTAGCGCAGCGAAAATTCCTGCACCATCCGTACAATGGTATCATAAACCGCAGAATCGCCGTGAGGGTGATATTTACCAAGCACTTCACCTACAATACGTGCACTTTTCTTGTAGGGACGGTTGTGCAGCATGCCGAGGTCGCTCATACCGTAGAGTGCCCGCCGGTGTACCGGTTTCAGTCCGTCGCGTACATCGGGAAGGGCACGGGATACAATTACCGACATCGAATAGTCGATGTACGACGACTGCATCTCATTCTCAATAGTGACCTGTATAATGTTATCTCTTGCCATAAAAATTTAAAACTCGATTAGACGTCCAGTTTGGCGTATTTAGCGTTTCGTTCGATGAATTCCCTGCGTGGTTCCACAGCGTCGCCCATCAGTACCGAGAACATGCGGTCGGCCGAGGCGGCACTTTCGATGGTCACCTGCTGAAGCGTCCGGGTTTCAGGATCCATGGTTGTTTCCCAGAGCTGCTCTGGGTTCATCTCCCCAAGGCCCTTGTAGCGTGAAACATCGAACTTTTTGCCCAATTTTCTGATTTTTTTGATGATCTGGTCCCTTGTACCGTCATCCCAGGCATATTCGATCTCTTTGCCGTAGGCAATTTTATAGAGAGGCGGGGTGGCTATATACACATAGCCCATTTCTATAAGCTGGTGCATATATCTGTAGAAAAATGTGAGCAGAAGCGTACGAATATGCGAGCCGTCAACATCAGCATCGGTCATGATGATGATCTTGTGGTAGCGCACTTTTTCAACCTCAAACTCTTCCGGGCCGCCAACACCCGCGCCAAGCGCGGTAATCATCGCCCGTATCTCATTGTTTTCTAATATTTTGTTAATCCTTGCTTTCTCAACATTCAGGATCTTTCCACGCAGAGGCAGAATGGCCTGGAAACTGCGGTTACGTCCCGATTTTGCCGATCCGCCAGCCGAATCACCCTCAACAAGATAGATTTCGGTGAGTGAGGGGTCGTTGATGGAGCAATCGGCCAGCTTGCCGGGAAGGCCTCCGCTGGTCATTACCGATTTGCGCTGTACCAGTTGGCGGGCTTTGCGGGCCGCCTCCCTTGCCTCTGCCGACAGGATTACTTTTTCAAGTATGGTACGGGCAATTTTGGGGTTCTGCTCCAGATACTCATTCAGTTTTTCGTAGACGATAATCTCGACCGCGCTCTGAACTTCGGAATTACCCAGTTTGGTTTTGGTCTGCCCCTCAAATTGAGGTTCAGCAACCTTAACGTTGAGAACGGCGGTGAGCCCTTCCCTGAAGTCCTCACCCGAAATAGTGATTTTACCCTTTATCAGCTTGTTCTTGTCAGCATAGTTCTTAAGGCTGCGGGTAAGGGCCCGTCTGAAGCCGGATACGTGCGTTCCGCCTTCGTGGGTATTGATATTGTTAACATAGGAGTGCACATTCTCGGTATATGACCGGTTGTACTGAAGTGCCAGGGCTACAGGGGTATTGTCCAGTTCGCCTTCAACAAAAATCGGAGCGGCCATAAACGATTCCCGGTTTTCGTCCAGATAGCGCACAAAATCGATAACGCCGCCCTCATAGTGGAATTTTTCAGACAGATGCTCTTCCTCACGCTCATCGATAATTTCGACCGTGATCTCGGGATTCAGAAACGCGAGTTCCCGCATCCTTTCCAGGATGATTTCATACTTAAACTCTACCGAAAGCCTGAATATTTCGGGGTCGGGATAAAAGGTAATGATGGTTCCCGTTTTACTGGTCGTTCCCACCTTCTTTATTGGGGTTTTGGTTGCACCACGTTCAAAATCCATGATATGGATTTCCCCGTCGCGGTGAACTTCCGCCTTAAAATAGGTAGACAGCGCGTTTACGCAGCTCACGCCCACTCCGTGCAGACCACCCGACACCTTGTAGCTGTCCTTGTCGAACTTTCCGCCGGCGTGCAGCTTGGTCAGTACAAGCTCCAGGGCAGGAATGCCTGCTTTTTCATGGATATCGACCGGAATACCCCGGCCATTATCTTCGACCGTGATCCCGCCGTCTTCCTGGATTTTCACAGTGATAAAATCACAGTGGCCGGCAAGGGCTTCATCGATGGAGTTGTCGACGACTTCGTTGATGAGGTGGTGAAGACCGCGGGTGCTGGTGTCACCGATATACATTGAGGGGCGTTTTCTTACAGCTTCGAGACCTTCAAGAACCTGGATATTGGACGCTTTATACTCGGAATTGGCTTTTTGTTTTGACATTCAATAATTGACGGCTTGACATTTAATTTTAAGAGCTGTTTAAGCGCTCTAAAATACGTCTATAAGCGTCAATTTCAAAACAAGTATACATACCTAATGCCTTTATTTGAGATATGAGCTCTGATGCGTTTTTTGAAGTTTTGCAGTTCACCGGAACAGAAGGCTGTTTCACCCAGGAGGCGTTTACTCTTTTAAAAACAGAACCCGACGGAAGATCTCATCAATTTTTGATACCGTAATGGTATTGTATAGAAATAAAAATAGATTTATCTTTGATGTCTTCGCAAAAAGCTATCAACAATTTATCCACTGTATACAAATGTCACGCAGAGACGATATATCCGGGGCAAAAGCTTTAAATGGCTATCGGTCCTCTCATGCAAATAACAAGACGAAACACAAGTTTCATCTGAATTTGCAGAAAAAGAAATTTTACATCGCAGAAGAAGATCGCTGGGTCACCCTTAAGGTGACTTCAAAAACCCTGCGTACCATCAACAAAAACGGCATTTCAGCAGTTTTGAAAAAAGCCGGAAAAACCGTTTAAAAGTAGTATTTCAGCATGGCTAAGGCAAAAGGCAACCGCATACAGGTCATTCTTGAGTGTACAGAAGCTCCGGGTACCTCACGTTACGTGACCACAAAGAACCGCAGAACGACTACGGGTCGTATCGAACTGCGCAAATACAACTCAAATTTGCGCAAGCATACCGTACACAAGGAAATTAAATAGGAACTGATCCATGGCAAAGAAACAGACATTCGGTGACAAAGTACTTGCAGCCAAACTCGCCCAGCGCAAAATGGCCAAGGTTATCGTGTCATCCAAAACCGACAACGGTGTTTACAGATTCCGCGAATCGGTAGTAGATGCCGAAAAAGTGAACGACTTTATAGCGCGTCACAGAAAATAGCAGTTTCTCTTATTATAACCGGTTTCAGAAGGTTGTGCAGGTTTTCCGGTACAGCCTTTTTTTTTGCAACAGGGTGACAATCATACCCTCATTTAGATATATTAAACGAAACCAGCTACGAGGTAATCATGAGTTTACAGAAAAAGATACTTGATGATCTGACCGGGGCCATGAAAAGCCGGGATGAAGCATTGACCAGGGTACTCAGGTCAATCAAAGCGTCACTGCTTGAAAAGGAGATCAGTATACGCACGGGCGGGAAATCTGCCAGCCTCAGCGATGAACAGACGATCGAAGTTCTGGTGAAGGCGGCCAAACAGCGCAAGGATTCACTTTCACAGTTCAGGGATGCCGGCAGGCACGATCTGGCCGACATCGAAGAAGCAGAGCTGGCCATTATCGAGCGCTATCTGCCAAAACCACTTACCGAACAGGAAATCAGGCAGCTTGTTGACGAGGCTGTGGGAAAAACCGGGGCCACATCACCCCAGGATATGGGTAAAGTTATGGGCGTGCTGATGCCACAGATAAAAGGCAAGGCCGATGGAGCCCTTGTAAGCAAAATCGTACGGGAAACACTTGGTGCACAATGAACCTTTTCGACATCATCATAGTAATGCCTGTCGCTTTCTTTGCCTGGCTTGGTTTCAGAAACGGGCTGGTGCGTGAACTTCTTGGTATTGTAGGTGTTGTTCTGGCCCTGTTTATCGCCTTTCAGTACGCCGGGCCGGCCACAAACTGGTTTAATACAGAAACCGTCGAAAACAGCCAGTATCTGCCCTATTTCACGTTTATTATTATTTTTATCGTGATTCTGATCCTGATCCGCCTTACCATTTTCTTTATGGAGGAATTTCTGAGCGTACTCATGCTGAGCGTTCCGAACCGGATTCTTGGATCCATTTTTGGTATTCTTAAAGCTTCACTATTCATCAGCATAGCGCTCATTATCTTCGATTCTGTAGAAGTGCCCGAAAAAGAGACCCGCGACACCTCCCTCACATATTATACACTTATCGAAGTGGCCCCAAAAGCCTATGACCTGGCTGCCTTCTTTTATCCGGGAGCAGAATCCTACTACGACGATATTCACACCAGATTTGAAGAATTCAAAGCTGGAACAAGAAATTTTTAAACCCTATGCCCTTCTTACCTGTCGACCAGCAGCTGGAGATCATCCGGCGAGGCACAATTGAAATTATCCCTGAAGAGGAACTGACAGCCAAACTGACCCGGTCATACAAGCAGAACCGCCCGCTCAGGATCAAACTCGGCTGCGACCCTACCCGGCCCGACCTGCATCTCGGTCACTCGGTAATACTCAGAAAACTCAGGCAGTTCCAGGACCTGGGCCACCATGCCATACTCATCATTGGCGATTTTACAGGAATGATCGGCGATCCTACCGGCGCCAACAAAACCCGGCCTGCCCTCACTATTGAAGAGGTACGGGAAAACGGGAAATCATACTTCGAACAGGCCTCCAAAATACTGGATCCCGATAAAACGGAGATCGTGTACAATTCTCACTGGCTGGCCGGGATGACCTTTGCCGATGTAATACGCCTTGCTTCAAAAATGACGCTGGCACGCATGATTGAACGCGACGATTTTACCAAGCGCTTTGAGCGTGAAGAACCCATCTCCATCCACGAATTCCTGTACCCGCTTGCCCAGGGCCAGGACTCTGTGTACCTGAAGTCGGATGTGGAACTGGGTGGCATCGACCAGAAATTCAACCTGCTGGTTGGCCGTCAGCTTCAGCGTGAAGATGGTCAGGAACCCCAGATATGCCTGATGATGCCGCTTCTGGTAGGTACCGACGGATCCATGAAAATGTCGAAATCCTACGACAATTACATCGGTATCGACGAAGACCCGCAGAATATGTACGGCAAAACGCTGTCCATACCCGATAACCTGATGTACACCTGGTTCGAGCTGCTCACCGACGTCTCCAGCGATGAACTGAAAACATATGCAGATAAAGTCGTGGCCGACCCGAGAAATACAAAGCACGATCTGGCCCGCACCCTCGTTACTATGTATCACGGCAGCCAGGCGGCCAGAGAGGCCCGCGATCATTTCGAGAAAACCGTCGTGAACAAGGAAATACCCGAAGATCTGCCCGAATTCAGGTTTGAAGCCGGAAAAAGTGAAAAACTGGTGAATATTATCAAAATAATCGGTTTTGCACCGAGCAGCAGCGAGGCGCGTCGACTTGTACAACAGGGTGGCGTATCCCTGAATGGGGAGCCTGTTACCGATGTACACGCAGAAATCACGTTTAAAGGCGACTCTGACCTGGTCATCAAAGTGGGCAAGCGGAAATTCGGGAAATTAATCAGCTAACCGGAGGCTACCGGATGTCCCCAATAAGACTACTACCACTATTCATATCCCTTTTCGTGCTCTCCGGCCCGTTGGTGCTTGCACAGAACAGCAAGCAGGAGATGGCCGAAACAATCCTCGATAAATCGGGGCTTGAAATGCAGATCAGGCAGATTCCCGATATCATTGCGGCTCAGTACGACCACGAAATCGACGATCTGCAGCTCAGGGAAGCAACCCCTATCCGCAAAATTCTCATGGAAGAGTTCAGGTCCGAGAAAATTTACCGGGATATGAAAGATTATCTGCTGGCAAACTTCGACGAAGACCGCGCCCGTGAGCTCATCGCTTTCTTCGATTCGGAACTGGTAAACCGAATGACAGAAAGGGAAATACAGGCCTCAGATCCGGATGCTGCAAGAGATATGCAGAACTATCTGAACGGTATAGATTCGGATCCTTCAGGGCGAGAACGTATCAATCTTATGATTGAGTTCGACCACTCCCTCGACGGTACCTCTTTTACCGTCGAACTGCTCTCTCAGCTCTACGTAGATATGATAAGGGCCCTCGAACCGGCCCTGACCAGCGAACAGACACTGACCAGCGAACAACTAGAGCAGTACCGTGCCGATATGTACGACAATATCTATGTGCCATACCGCCAGGTTACCGTCGGTTTCTATTTATATGCTTACCGGGATGTGAGTACCGACGACATCCTCAGATATAAATCATTCTACGATTCCCCGACCGGTTTCTGGTACAATCAACTGGCTAAATCGATGGTCAGGGAAGCCATCGGAAACGCACGCAAACGGGCAGCCACAAAAGTAGACACACTTATAAACGGTAATTAACCCCCGTATTATCCTGCAATTATCAACCACGCCACATGTCTCATACCTTGCGCCTCAAGTCTTGTGTCTTGTGTCTTGTGTCTTGTGTCTTGCATCTCATGTCTTGCGTCTTGCGTCTTGCGTCTCATAAAATATCACTAACTATTGAGGATATTGAAAGCTATGCCGGTTACCATATCAAGCCTTAATGTAAACGGAATAAGGGCTG
>RECM01000255.1 GCA_007694035.1 Balneolaceae bacterium | reverse complement strand
AGACACAAGACGCAAGACATGAGACATGAGATTTTGTTGATGGCTGAATGTGGTTGACATATTTACTTTTTGTGTTGCTTGGGGTTCGGGGGGGTGAGGGAAGGAGATTTTATTGTGATCGTGGATTTTTGGGGCGGGTTTATGGCGGAGGATTTTGCTGCATTCTTTTGTAGTATGCATCGCAGTGTAAATACCTGTTGTAGTGCAGGTTGGACATATTCTTGCTTGTTTATCGAGACAACTGTAGTCTTGCTTTTTATCAACCATCAAAGTTTATAAGGGACCAAAATGATAAGCTCAGATACATTTATCAGAACCGTTATCTGCGGTTTTATTGCCACTTTTTTTATGACAATCATCTCCTTTCTTCAGGGCGGGATCGGTCTGCCGGTAATTGATGTGGGTCATATACTGAAGGAAAGCTTTAATTATGTGCACGGTACTCCGGTCTATTCCATATTCTGGGGGAATCTGGCCTATAATATTGTCGGGATATTGCTGGCCCTGATCTGGGTTGTATTTTTTCAGGAACGCATCCCCGGAAACTGGCTGATCCAGGGCCTGATTTATGGAATCATTATATCATTCGCTGCTGGCCTGGTCATCTCACCGCTTGCGATGCAATCTGCCGGTGAAACGGTAGGTATATTCTATTCCGAGACATGGATACCGGGTCGCATCCTGCTTGCCGGATTCATCATGCATCTCGGCTACGGAATCGTGCTTATGTTTTGCCTCAAATATGCGGGTGTAAGAGGGTTGAGCACGGCAGAATGAATCTTCAGGTTAGCCATCGGCTGTAAGATTTTGCCATGAATACACTGATATGGCCTACTCTTTAACGGATTACAGGAATCCGAGCACTGTAAAGAAATGCTCAAGTGCCCGGGGTACGAAGACGATAGTGAACAGGATTCCTGCAACGGCGCCGGCAATATGCGCTTCGTGGTTGATGATACCACTCTGCCGCTTGCCCTCGTACATGCTGTAGGCCAGGAACAGGAATCCGAAGATGATCGCAGGGATGCCAATCGGAATGAAAAACAGATAGATGCTTTCGAAGGGATAAAATAGTATAAACGAGAAGAGTACCCCGATCACCGCACCGGATGCGCCAAGGCTCGCGTAATTCGGATTGTTCCGGTGTCTGAACAAAGTCGGGATGCCCGACAGGATGAGGCAGAAAAAGTAGAGTGCAATAAACAGTGGCCCGCCTATGGTCTGTTCCACCACCGGCCCGAAAAAGAACAGGGTAATCATATTGAACAGCAGGTGCATCAGATCGCCGTGCAGGAATCCACTTGTAATGAGCTGGTACCACTTGTTCTGCCGGAAGGTGTAGTAGGGACGGAGCATGCCGTCGTCCTGAAAGCCGGGCATGACAGTCCAGGCCAGGACCGTGGTCGCTGCAGTTATGAGGATGAGGATGATGGTAATGGAAAACATGGGCGGGAAGTTACGCCATTTTTTCCCAAAATATTACAGGCATTGCTTTGTAAGGTGACGGCAACGGTTAAAAACTCGGAGCGAATCCGGATTGGGGATCTGATTTTCCTCCGGATAACAGTTAGCGATGTAAGCAACCCAATTCCGACCATTTGACCACATGTTGGGTCAGGCAAAAAGACGCTTCCACCCTGACCAGGGTATCTTTAAGACAGGCATAAATCAGGTGGAAGTAAATGACCGGCTTCGTTGAACACCTGGCTCATCTTTTCAGATACTTCATAAAGATGTTACAGAATCGGGATTATTCAAGGACCGGCAATCAATAGATTGATGTACAACACAGATTCAATCCGTGAACTCCATGTATTTCTTGAACTCCCTGAACAATGTAACCCGGACAACATTTTAACTTACAAACCATGCGAACTTCCATATTATATACCCTCACTGCCACATTCATTTTTGCTCTGCTATTGGCTCCGGCCGTCGTTGCGGAACAACCGCCGGTCGTTGCTGAATTACCGTCAACAGTATCCGAAACCAGAATTATCGCCGTAAAAATGGACGCCGATTGGTGCGGCAAGTGCCATGCCATGAATCCGAAACTGGACGCGGTGATGCCCGAATTCATGGATGACCCCATCCTGTTCGTGAAATTCAATATGACCGATGAGTTCACCACCCGTCAGGCCGGTCTGCTGGCCGGCAGGCTGAACCTGGCTTCCCTGTATAAAGAGCACCAGGGCCGAACCGGTTATATGGTCCTTATTGATGCCGACAGCGGCAAAACGATTAAAACGCTTACCAGCGATCTGGATGAAAGCCAGCTCAAGGCCGAAATCCGAGCGGTTCTGTAGTTTCGTTAACGATCAGATCATCACATCAACAGGATACATCAACGAGGTAATTCAACAAGTTACATCAACGAGGTACATCAGCAGGATGCATCAACGAGGTAATTCAACAGGATACATCAACAAAGTACTTGAACAGGATACATCAACCAGGACATCAACAGGATGCATCAACGAGGTATTCAACAAAATACTTCAACAGGATACATCCACAAGGTACAACAACGAGGTTACAATGAGTGATTCCGGACTAAATGGAACCGTCACCAGCCGTGTGAAGGAGTATTACGGGAACGTGCTCAAGGGCAGCAATGATCTGAAAACAACGGCCTGCTGCATATCCGAATCGATTCCGCATCATCACAAGGAAATTCTGGCGCTGGTTCACGATGAGGTTATCAGCCGGTTTTACGGCTGCGGATCTCCTATACCGGAGGCCCTTCAGGGCATGGTTGTGCTCGATCTTGGATGCGGTACCGGTCGCGATGTATATCTCGCATCCAAACTTGCCGGTGAAAACGGGTATGTAATCGGGGTGGACATGACCCGTGAACAGCTGGATGTGGCCCGACGGCACCTTCAGACCCAGATGGACCGGTTCGGTTTTAAAACACCAAACGTGGATTTCCGGAAAGGCTACATCGAGGACCTGGCATCACCCGGCATTGAAGACAATTCGGTGGATGTGGTGATTTCAAACTGTGTGATCAATCTATCGCCGGATAAAGAATCGGTGTACCGCGAGATCTTCCGGGTGCTGAAACCGGGTGGTGAGCTCTATTTTTCGGATGTGTTCGCAGACCGCCGCGTACCCCGGGAGCTGATGGACGACCCCGTTCTGTACGGTGAATGCCTGAGTGGCGCGCTCTATACAGAAGATTTCCGGCGGATGTTGCGTAATCTGGGCTGCCCTGATTACCGTGTGGTGACCGGTCACGATATTGAAATTGACGATGCCGGGATTGCCGGAAAAGTTGGCATGATCAACTTCCGGTCGCTCACCATAAGGGCGTTCAAGCTCGATTCGTTGGAGGATATCTGCGAAGACTACGGCCAGGTGGCCACCTATCTGGGCACCCTGCCGGAAGCTCCGCACCGTTTCATTCTCGATGACCATCATATTTTTCAAACGGGCAAGCCGATGCTGGTATGTGGCAATACGGCCGCGATGGTTCAGGATACACGATATGGCGACCATTTTCATGTAGTTGACGACCGATCGGTTCACTACGGGGCATTTGACTGCGAGCCCGCATCGGCGTCGGAAGGGAAAAATCAGGGGAGTTGCTGTTGAGACCGATACTACTGTTTTTGATATCCGTGCTGTTCCTGTTCCCGGCGTTTGAACCGGTGTACTCCCAGAAACTGCCCGGATTTAATACCAACCTTGAGAAGCGAAGCATCGATCTGGATGAACTGATTGATGGAGGTCCGGGCAAGGACGGCATCCCGTCGATTGATGATCCCCGGTTTGTAAGCCAGGAAGAGGCCTCGGTATGGCTGCGCGACGTCGAGCCTGTGATTTCGCTTGAGGTGAACGGTGAAGCCATGGCGTATCCTATTCAGATACTGATGTGGCATGAGATCGCCAACGATGAAATAGGAGGCATACCGGTTGCAGTAACGTTTTGTCCGCTCTGCTATTCGGCCATTGTATTTGACCGGAGGCTGGAAGGCGAAGTGCTCGAATTCGGCGTTTCGGGCATGTTGCGCCATTCCGATATGATCATGTACGACCGGACAACAGAAAGCCTCTGGCAGCAATTTTCGGGTGAAGCGCTGGTCGGCGACCTGACCGGCGACTATCTGGACATCCTGCCCAGCCAGCTCATCTCGTTCAGCCAGTTCAGGGAAGCGTATCCCGGGGCCGAAGTGATGTCGCGAGAAACGGGCCACCGGCGCAACTACGGACAAAACCCCTATGCCGGCTATGACGACATCAACAATTCGCCGTTTCTGCTGAAGGAAAAGGTTTCTGACAAGATCAGCCCGATGCAAAAAGTGGTGGGCGTTCGTACCGAAAAGGAAGTTAAAGGCTATTCATACCGTGTAACAGTCGGCAAACGGGTGCTCCATGATCAGGTCGGTGGCGAGCCCATAGTGATTTTTCACCTCGACGGAATGGCGTCCGCTATGGATAAACGCGACATCCACCGCTCACGCGATGACGGGGCTACGGGCGTCTTCTCTCCCCTGTTGAACGGTAAAACGCTGGAATTTAAATTCAGGGACGGGCAAATCCGGGACAAAAACACCGGCAGCACCTGGAGCATTACCGGCAGGGCCACAGCCGGACCGCTGCAGGGTAAGCAGCTCGAAACCAAAATTTACGGCGATTACTTCGCCTTTGCCTGGCTCGTTTTCTATCCGGATACGGAAGTGGTACAATAAGAATGATCAATTCGTACACAAATCCCGACATCGACGCGCGCTTTGCCATTTCGAGGGGCTTTCAGAAAGATATGCTGAAAATCGGCGACAATTTTATGTTCTTCTGGAATGATGGAAAGGATCCGGTAAAGATGCGGATTGACGACCGTGAAATATTCCTGGAACCGGATCACATCACCTGCACCACTTACCTCCACAAAGTACAAATTGACAATTCTGAAGAACATCTGAAAGCACTGGTGTTTAACCGTGAATTCTACTGCGTACATACCTACGACAGCGAAGTGTCGTGCAGCGGGCTGCTGTTCTTCGGATCAAACACATCCCCGGTGATGAAGCTCGACGCCGAAGAGACCGATCGGCTGAGAACGTTGTACTCGGTTCTTGAGGAGGAATTCACGATCGCCGATACGAACCAAGAGGAGATGCTGAGGATACTGCTGAAGCGGTTTATTATCCGCTGCACGCGCCTTGCCAGGCAGCAGATCCTGAAAAGTGCGGATAAACAATCGGATATCGATCTGGTACGTGTGTTCAATGTACTGGTAGAAGAGCATTTCCGCACCAGAAAAACGGTCGGAGAATATGCCGCAATGATGTATAAATCACCCAAGACCATCACCAATGTGTTCAGCAAATATTCGGAAGAGAGTCCGCTGCAGGTGATCCACAACCGGGTGATAATGGAAGCCAAGCGGATGCTGCTCTATACAGACAAACCGGCAAAGGAGATCGGGTACGAATTGGGGTATTCAGATCCCGCCCAGTTCAGCAAGCTCTTCAAAAACCATACCGGCATGACCACCACCGTGTTCAAAAACAGCAAGTCGGCAACCCTTTACGGGCTGAATTGACAACTCATCGTGTAGTACTGCCATGTTGGATGGCAAAAAATAGCGGGATGTTGAGTACAGATCAAACAACAATCCCATAAACAAAGGAATACACGATGAGACCATTCAACGTACCAACCCGCGACGAAGTAACCGAACAGAACCAGCAGCTCTTCGACGATCTCAAAACGAAGGTCGGTTTTGTTCCCAACATCTACGCAACCTACGCGTACTCGAAACATGCACCGGCCCGCTACCTGGCCTTTGCCAATGGCAAAACCTCGCTGAACAACAAAGAAAAAGAGGCGATCAACCTGGTAACAAGCCAGGTAAACGGTTGCACCTACTGCCTGGCAGCGCATACCCAGATCGGCAAAATGAACGGCTTTACCGACGAGCAGATCCTTGAACTGCGTCAGGGCGAGGCAACATTTGACGATAAACTGGATGCCCTGGTAAAACTGGCCGGCGCAATCACCGCAAACCGCGGAAACATTTCCGACGACGTACTGTCCGGTTTTTTTGATGCCGGATACACCCGCGAAAACCTGATCGATGTGATTGTGAACGTGGGTGAAAAAACGGTCACCAATTTCCTGCACAACGTGACCGAAATACCGGTCGATTTCCCTGCTGCACCGGAATTAACCGAAAAAGTAAACTGAGGAGGCAACAGATATGCATACCATTAACTGGAAAGACGCGATCATTGCCGGGTTTCTCGGAACCCTCCTGTTCGACCTGTTCGGACTTATCATGGGCATGGGCTGGTGGGACATACCGGCCCTGCTCGGCGAAAAAACCGGACTCGGACTGGCCTACGGTGTATTTGGCCATTTCAGCAACGGTATTTTACTGGCCATTCTCTATGCCGGAATCGCCCCCTCACTCTGGGGCCCGGCGTGGATCAGGCCGTACATTTTCATTACGGCACAAACCGTGGCCCTGGTCTGGTTCTTCATGTTCCCCCTTGTGGGCGCCGGCGTAGCCGGCCTGAATATGGGCATCGACATGGCGATCGGTTCCATGGTGCGCCACTGGGTATATGTGATCCCTTACATCTTCATCATCAACAAGGGGCTCTTCCCGAAAAAGGAATCCTGAACGATTCATAGCTTCTAACCCCCAAAAACAGGGCATCTTCGGTAAAACGGGGGTGCCTTTTTTATTTTGCCAGCATCATTTTGCGTGAAAATTTACCGGCGATGTTCAGTTTACCGTGTTTTTCATTTATGGCTGATGCACATCGTGAAATGTATTTTTCTGAATTCAGTGATTGCGTAACTTACGGCCCCGGAAACAGCCCGGGCCGGAAAACCATCTAAATCGTATACGGTATCGTTTCCGGCCGACGTTTGAAGTACTGAATGAATTTTGATCATACTGATTTGCAAAGTGATCAGGATCAAGCCGAAGTAGCTCAGCTGGTAGAGCAGCTCACTCGTAATGAGCAGGTCGGCGGTTCGAGTCCGCTCTTCGGCTCATCATTAAGCCAGTGTATTTATACATTTATTGCTGTTATTTGGAATTTTTGGGAGTTGATGAAATAACGAGGGGTTTTACGCACCTTGCCGGCCTGTAAATATTAAAAAAGACTAACTTGATAATAACCCGGGAAGGACTGACTATATAGTTGCCATCATAATGTAAAGCAAATCGAGAGGTTTATATAACATAATGAGTTAGGCGAATTACTGTGATGGGCAAACCGGCTTCATATTTCAGGCTGTACCCTTACATTTACTATCATCAATTTTTAAAAAAAAGCCAGGGGGCAACAATGAATAATGCAATCGGATCGATTTTGGTGGCTAGATCAGATAAAAGGCGTTGTGTATTCATCATGTGTGCCATTATTGCTGGTCTTTCCCTGACGATTAACAGCTGCGACAACTATCAGCCGGTGGGGCTGCAGGAATCATTGCAGGGAGTACCTTCTGTAAGGCTAATTGATGGTGCGGAGAATTCAACCATTACACTCACCAAAGGTACCGACAGCTATTTCCGGCTTGAGATCAGCAACATTGACCAGAACGACCACATCCTTCCCGGGATTGCCAAAGCATGGTGCATCGACTGGCGAACACCGATCAGCACCGGTGTTCATGATGGCATAAGGCTGCATTCCTCGTATGGCGACAAAAGCCTTAAACCGGTCAACTATCTGTTGAATATCAGGGGAGCCCTGATAGTGAAAGACCCGGATCTGACCTACAAGGAGATCCAGGTGGCTATCTGGTCACTTCTGCACTATCCTGAATTCAACCTGAATACTATCAGGGCCGACCGGTTGCCTGCCGATATGGTAAGGGATGGTAAACCGGATTTTGACAGAAAGAAAGCCGAACAGATTGTGATGCTTGTAAACAGCAAAGTTGGATCATTCGAGTACAATCCGTCATCCAGGTATGCCATAGTTGCGGAAACCCCTTCGAATACACAAACGGTGATCATCGAGGCTGGTGAATCGGTCTGGGCATATGGTCAGTACAGTTTCAGGGGAAGTGCACTCAGGGATCAACTGGGTATAACGGGCCGGGGAAAAGGCCAGTGGGGATGGCTCTATGAGTTCGACTCCGGCTCAACCAGCGCGTCAACTGAACTCATCGCCGGTGGCGGCAACGACGACGGAACAATGCCTGCACACCAGGTGGGTAGGACCATCGGCAGTCTGGACATTTCCAAAAGCGGAAACAATCTGAAAATCACCTATCGAACCAATGCGGGGTATCTGCTCGGAGATTACCATCTTTGGGTTGGTTGTTCACTTGATGATCTGCCGAGGGCGGGTAATTCCCCAAATGTGGCACCGGGCCGGTTCCCTTACACCAATGACGGTCAGCCTCAAAATTCAAGGTCCTTCACGGTTGACCTGTCACAGCTTAATTGCAGCGGGAATATCTTTATAGCCGCCCATGCCGGTGAATTATTCATGGTTGAGGACTTTATTCCACCGGTTAATGGTGAACTGGCATTTGAAATGATTGACTTAAGCCAGTTTGGCCTTACCGGTGCCATGGACATCAATGATCATGGACATATAATTGGCAATCGTTTATACTGGAATAGTGTAACCAATACTCTAATATCTATGCCAATTGTTGGGAGAGCAATGAACAATTTTGGGCAAGTTGTTGGTATTAATTATTACTGGGATAATGTTGTTGGACTTATTAAAATTGAACATCCTTATCATGATTTTGAAGTACATGAGGAATATATCCAATCAAATGACATTAATAATAACAGACAAGTTGTAGGATATGCAGGTATAGTGGAGAAAGTTTACCTTGATGATGATGAAGATGATTACTTCTTCTTAGATACGGATGAAGCATTTATTTGGCGTCCAGGCCAGGGAAGTTATAGCCCGCTTTTTAGTGATTCACGAGCTAATGGGATTAATGATAGCGGGGTTGTTGTTGGTGGGCATCCACTTGGGGCATTTATATGGGAACCATCAAGAGATGAAATGTTTATCGACCCCGATCT
>RECM01000253.1 GCA_007694035.1 Balneolaceae bacterium | reverse complement strand
TGAACTGGACCGCCTTTCCGAACAAAACAGGATACTGCGTTCCCAGGTATCCGACCTCCGCAATGATATAGATGCCATGAAAACTGAAAAAGAAAAACTCGACTTTCTCTCCGGCAACCTGCGCGGCATAATCGCCACCATCGTGACCAACAAAGGGGAGATCACCCTGGAGTTTTTCACCGATAAAGCCCCCATCCACTGCTTCAACTTCATCACCCGGGCCGAGAGCGGGTTTTACGACAACACCCAGTTCCACCGTGTGATACCCGGGTTTATGATCCAGGGCGGCGATCCCAACAGCCGCGACGGCAACAAGTTCAACAACGGCCAGGGCGGACCCATAGCCGCCATCCCGCATGAATTTAATGATACGGTGCACGAGAAGGGTATTCTCTCCATGGCCAGGGTAGGCGACAAGTCGTACGGGGCCGGCTCGCAGTTTTTCATCATGCATGAAGAGCGCAACCACCTCGACGGCGAATACACCGCGTTTGGACGTGTTACCCGGGGTCTGGAGGTGGTCGATGCCATCGCCACCACGGCAACCCACACCGACGACCCGCGGCTGCGCGACCATCCGGTCGATCCGGTCATCATACAGACCATCCGCGTGAGGCGTTAGCCGATACCGGTTTACCGATCACCCCGGTCAATGTGACTGTTACGGCCAACCTGACCATTATGACCAACCTGATGCCCATGAACGGCAGACCGGCGTCCGGGCATCAGGTTTTATGTGATTTGCGTTAATAACATCTTTTCCACAATCGCTTATCGGGTTTTGTGATTCCCGCTCATGCGGTTATATTGTACAAACCCGAATACTTTTTCATCTAAATGCATACAGAAATATCGGCCAAAGCCATCGTTGAATCGCTTATTTTCTCGCACCCCGAACCCCTGGGTGCAGGGCAGATCGTAGAAACGATTATGGCCAGAGAAGACGGTTTCGAACTTACGCCCGGCGAGGTTGATGAGATTGTTGCGGAGCTGAACGGCGAATACCAGGATACAGGCCGTTGTTTCTCCGTTATTCAGATCGGCGGTGGCTATACCTTTGCCACGCGGCGTGAATTCCATCCCTGGCTGCAGTTCCTGCAGCATGAAAACGCGAGCCGGAAAATGTCGCAGTCGGCCCTCGAGGTACTCTCCATAATCGCTTTCCGCCAGCCGGTAACGAAACCGGAGATCGACCACATACGCGGGGTCGATTCGGGCTATGTGGTGCGCCAGCTGCTCGAGAAAGAGCTGGTTGATGTGGCCGGACGCAATGATAGTCCCGGCAGGCCGTTGCTCTACCAGACAAACAGCACATTCCTGAAACATTTCGGGATCAACTCGATCGACGAGCTGCCCAAACCGCGCGAAATTGAAGAAATTCTGCAGGACGACGACATGGCCCAGCACCGGCAGCTGATCCTGGAGCTGAAAGCCGAACTCGTATCCAACGGCGGGAACGGAAGCGCGGCCGGCAACGGCCATGCCACGACCTGAGATCGGGAAACCACACTTATCGGTACATTTTGAAGAAACAAACCGGCAACAGAGGCAGAAAAAGCCCCCCGAAAACGAGTGCCTCCACACGGCAGAAACAGCTTGAAATTGAGGCGGAGGGCATCGTGCGTCTCAATAAGTACATCGCCCACGCCGGTATCTGTTCACGGCGCGAGGCCGATAACCTGATCACTTCGGGCCGCGTGAAGGTGAACGGCAAAGTGGTTACCGAAATGGGCCAGAAGATCAAAACATCGGAGCGCGTTGAGGTCGACGGCCATGTGATCCGCCCCGAAGAACACGTCTATATACTGCTCTACAAACCCAAAGACACCATAACCACCACCAGCGACGAGCGCGACCGCAATACGGTGATGGACCTCATTGAGGATGCCACCGGCAAGCGGGTTTACCCTGTGGGCCGCCTCGACCGGAACACCACCGGCCTGCTTTTGTTTACCAACGACGGCGAACTGGCCAACCGGCTGATGCATCCCAGCTACAATGTGCGTAAAATATACGAGGTCGTTACCACCAGCCGCCTCAGCGATGAGGATATGGCACGCATGAAGGCCGGTGTCGACCTTGAAGATGGCCCGGCTAAAGCGTACCATGTAAGCCGGATGGAAACCCATCCCAACGGAATTAAACTTTCTGTGTTCGAAGGCCGGAACCATCTTGTTCGGCGGATGATACAAGCTGTGGGCTCCGAAGTCGTTACACTTAAGCGGACCATCTACGGCGGACTGTCGCTGAAAGGAATGCGGCGCGGCCGCTGGCGCTTCCTCAAAGACCGCGAGGTGAACGAACTCCGGACACTGGTGAAGCTATTGGATAAAAAATCGCTTAAAAAATGATGAGCAATTCAGTTAAGAAAGATTCGGGAACCATTCCCTCATCGGAGGGTCTTCCCATTGCTTACGATCTGTACACCCCCTCGCACGCCATGTATGAGCTGCCGGTAGTGCTGTTTCTGCACGGTTTTAAGGGTTTCAAAGACTGGGGCACGTTCCCCGACGCCTGCATCGAAATCGCAAGTAAAGGCTACGCCGTTCTGGCCATAAATTTTTCGCTGAACGGAACCGGCGACAACCCCTATGAATTTGACCGTCTCGACCTGTTTGCCCGCGAAACACTCTCTCAGGATCTCGAAGATGTGGCCAGTGTGCTTGAAGCCCTCCGGAACGGCACCATCAAATCGTCGCTGGTAACCATGGATACCCACAATGTAGCTGTAATCGGGCATTCGCGGGGCGGGCATACCGCGGTAGTCGCCGCCTCCGAGCTCGATCAGATTACCCTGGTCATTACCTGGGCGGCCGTCTCCAACGTGCTCAAACACTGGAGCGAAGCGCAGATCAACGACTGGAAGTCCAAAGGATATACCGAAATCCTGAACAGCCGTACCGGCCAGACCATGCGGGTAGACCGCGTGGTGTACGACGATGCCGTCGAAAATGAAAAGCGACTGATGGCCGTTAACCGCGTGAAAGATCTGAACCTTCCCTGCTGTTTCATTCATGGAACCGACGATGATGCCGTATCTTTTGAACACACACAGATTTTGTACGAAAACTGCCCGAGCAGTGAAAAGGACCGGATCTTCATTGATGGAGCCAACCACACATTCGGCAGCACGCATCCGTACATGGACGATAACCTGCCGAAAAAATTTACCGAAGTGCTCGACCACACCCTGCGCTGGCTCGATTCCTTCAACGGGTGATGTAACCCTGATGGCCTGTACGGCCGCTGCGCGTATGACTTCTTTTTTGGTTGCGTGCCTTTTGATCATGATGGCGCCGGTACCGGTTTCCGGGTCGGAGATGTTATACCGGCCGGCAACAATGGGCTACAGCGCACCGGATCCCGGGGTAGCGTTTAGTAATACGATTTCGGTGCTACCGGCGCCTCCGGCCGTATCCACACGGCTGTCAGATCCGTACCTGCTCCGCGATCCGGGGTTTGTTGCCGCCGCGCAGGCCGCGGTCGACAGGGTATACAATCTCGAGTTTACCGGGGCCCGCCAGCTGATGCTGCCCTGGAAACAGGCACATCCCGATCACCCGGTCTGGCCCTTCTGGGAAGCGCTTGAGCTGTGGTGGACCATCCTGCCCGATCTCGAGAACACGGCCACCGACGAACTGTTCATCAACAAGCTCCGGGAAGCCGATTTCAGGAGCGACCGGTTGCTGAACCGCGACCGCCACAATGTGGATGCCCTGGTGATCAAAGCCCTGGCCAACGGTTTTATGGCCCGGCTCCATTCCAACCGTGCAAGCTGGTACCAGAGCCTGAGCCACGCACGCGTCAGCCTGAACGTGCTGTTCCGGCTTGAGCAGCTTGAGCCCGATCTGCCCGACCTTCAGTTCGGCATGGGCACCTACAACTATTTTGCGGCCTACCTCGCCGACGAATATCCGCTGGTGAAGCCCCTGGCATGGATGCTGCCCGGCGGCGACCGTGAAGACGGCCTGAAACGCCTGGGCATTGCGGCCGACAGCAGTGCGTTCATGATCCCGGAGTCGACATACTTTCTGGGCCACATCAACCTGCAATATGAACAGCAGTACGACCTGGCCCTGCATCATCTGAAAACCCTCACCGAACGCTACCCGGCCAACGGTTTTTTCCGGCGCCTGCTGGCACGGGCCTATGTGAGCGTGGGCAACCTGAACGGAGCGGCCACGCTCATCGACTCGACCCTGTCTGATGCCCGGTTCAGCACCGACCTGCCCTTGCAGGAGGAGATGAATGCCGTGCGGGCCCGCATCGCCTATATGCACCTGCAGAACGATCTGGCCCTTGAGAAATCGGAAGCCGCCCGTTCCTTTTCGGCCAAACTGGCCCGGAACCCGAACGAACGCCGGTTCGGGGCCATGGCCACATACTACATCGCACGCGCCCACCTCCGGGCTGGCCGTGATGACGAGGGCAAACGATACCTGCGTGAGCTCAACAGCCGCCGCAACCACAGCTTCTATGCCGGCCGTGCCCGCCAACTGCTTAGGGAGCTGTAGCATGGAGCTTTTTGTGATGAACAACGGGGCATCGGTGCCGGTCGAATACGTGAAGCGGAAGCGGCAGAAGAACATCCGCATCCGTATCAAGGCCGACCGGGTAGTGGTATCGGCGCCCTACTGGTGCAACCGTGGTCAGATGGAGACATTCCTCAAATCCCAAAAGGACTGGGTGGACAAAAGCATCGGCAGGATGCTGCAAAAAAGGCGCGCCACCGACGAAAAAAACCGTTTCAGCGAGGGGGAACTGTTGCTCAGGGGCGTCTGGATGCCCATGTACCCTGACCATTCCGGCCGCATCCGGTCGGTGCGCGAAACCACAGCGGCGCTCTTCTACCCCGGGCATCTAAAACCGGGCACATCCGGGTTCACAACGGCGCTCGTTCAGTTCTACCGCAAAGCAGCCCTGGCTGAAATCCCGGTCCGGCTCGATGAAATCGCCGCGCAGCACGGCTTCACCTATCAGCGGGTGTTCATCCGCTCCCAGAAAACCAAATGGGGCACCTGCAGCTCAAAAGGCAACCTGTCGTTCAACTGGCGGCTCATCAAATGTCCGGCCGAAATCCGCGATTACCTGTACATCCACGAACTGTGCCATCTGGTGCATTTCAACCACAGCCCCGCGTTCTGGAGGGAAGTCGGCAGGCATTTCCCCGACTGGAAACAGGCCGAGCGCTGGCTGAAAGACCACAGTTCCCTGCTATTTCTGGAGCCCTGATCACCTCAGTTTGCTCACACCTGTTTTTACGCTAAATTGTGTTTTCCGATTTTTAAAACCACCTGTTCAGGACCCGGAAAACATACCGAAGTTCAGCATAACGAGCTGAAGTCCTGATTTAATCACCCGAAAATTGATAACAATGAAACGCTCATTCCTGTTATTGATGGCTGTATTTCTTGCAGCCTGTGCAACCGATACGTTCGAATACCCCGAGAGTAAAAAGCTGGATGTTGTGGATGACTACCACGGCACCCTGGTTGCGGATCCATACCGCTGGCTCGAAGATCCGAACGCTGAGGATACAAAAGCCTGGGTACGGGCGCAGAACGATGTAACGTTCCCCTATCTGAAGTCGCTGCCCGGCCGCGACCGGATCGAATCGAGGCTCACCACCCTGTGGGATTACCCCCGCTACAGCACGCCATCGAAGCGCGGCGGGCACTATTTTTACAGCTACAACGACGGGCTGCAAAATCAGAGCGTACTTTACACGCTTGAAAGCATGGATGATGAACCCAGGGTACTGCTCGACCCGAACACCTTCTCAGAAGATGGTACCGTATCGCTGGCATCTGTAGCCATTTCAAAAAATGCCCGTTACCTGATGTACGGCAAATCGGACGGTGGGTCCGACTGGCGGGAATTCTTTGTACGCGACATCGAAACGGGCGAAGACCTCGATACACATCTTAAATGGATCAAATTTTCAGGCGGATCGTGGACCCATGATGAGCAGGGATTCTACTACAGCCGGTACCCTGAACCGGCCCCGGGCGAGGAGCTGACAGCCGAAAATACCAATGTAAAACTCTACTATCACAGGCTGGGAACCGATCAGTCGGAAGATGTCCTGATTTATGAGCGCCCTGACGAGCCGAACTGGATGATTGGCGGTTCTGTAAGCCACGACGGAAATTATCTGATCATTTCGTTATCGGAAAGCAGCGCACCACGAAACCGTTTATACTATCAGGATATATCGCGTGCCGGCCGGCCTGTAGTGAAGTTGATCGACACCTTCGAGGCCAGATACAGCTACATCACCAACGACGGGCCGGTGTTCTACTTCCAGACCGATCTGGATGCACCGAAAAACCGGGTTATTGCGATCGATCTCCGCAATCCGGCACGGAACAACTGGAAGACCATTATTCCGGAACAGGAGTATGTGCTCACCGGTATTTCGGTGGTGAACAATCAGTTTGTGGCCTCCTACCTGGTGGATGCCCGGTCGGAAGTGCGAATCTACGCCAAAAACGGTAACCTTGAGAGGGAGGTTGAACTGCCCGGAATCGGCTCGGCAAGCGGGTTCAGCGGCGAAAGGGACGAAACCGAGGCATTTTTCTCTTTTACCAGCTACACCTATCCCACAACGATATTCCGTTACGATTTTACGACTCATACCTACGAGGAATTCCGGAGACCGGATGTGGATTTCAATCCTGAGGAGTACGTAACAGAGCAGGTTTTCTACGAGAGCAAAGACGGTACCACGGTGCCGATGTTCATCACCTATAAAAAAGGGCTGGAGAGAAACGGCAACAACCCGACCTACCTGTACGGGTACGGTGGGTTTAACATCAGCATGACACCCGGCTTTAGCGTGAGCAACCTGGTCTGGATGGAGATGGGCGGTATATACGCAGTTGCCAACCTGAGGGGAGGCGGGGAATACGGCCGTGAGTGGCACCAGGCCGGGACCAAAGAGAACAAGCAGAATGTGTTCGATGATTTCATCGCCGCGGCCGAATACCTGATCGATGAGGGATATACATCATCATCGAAACTGGCCATTGGCGGCGGATCCAACGGAGGCCTGCTGGTTGCAGCAGCCATGGTGCAGCGCCCCGACCTGTTCGCAGCTGCCATTCCTGCCGTGGGTGTGCTCGACATGCTTCGCTACCACCTGTTTACGATCGGGTGGGCCTGGGCCAGCGACTATGGCCGCAGCGACAATCCGGAAGATTTTGCGTACCTGTACGCCTACTCGCCGCTGCACAACCTGGAGCCGGGTACCGAATACCCCGCAACACTCATCACCACTGCCGAGCGCGACGATCGCGTTGTGCCGGCCCACTCCCACAAATTTGCGGCTGCGCTGCAGGAGCATCATGCGGGCAGCAACCCGGTCATGATCCGGATAGAAACCCGTGCAGGGCATGGCGGAGGCAGGCCGACCTCAATGATCATCGAGGAAGCCGCCGACCGCTGGGCGTTCATCGCGAAACACACCGGCATGAGGGTGCGGTAAGTCTGGTGCCGGGCCGGAATTATTCGGACACCCGGTCCATATCAGACGTAAGCACAGAACGGAAATAGATTCACAAATGGAAAAACCTGCACAGCCCTTTTGCTATCCCGGGCTGTGCAGGTTTTTTATTGGGGTTCATCAATATCCGGGCAGTGTGAAGCCTGACAGTAGAAAACGTGCCCGCTGGCAACTACTGCTTCAACAAATAACCAGAGGCAGTACATGCCGGTTGAATCAGATCAGTCTGATATGTACCCTCTGGCCGCTGCTGCAACAAGAAGTAACCGGAGTCAGAACCAGCCGAATGAATCAGATCAGTCCGTTATCAGCTCACTGGTGGTAACTACATCAAGCGATCTGAGATAAGTCCATATGGCGCTGATCTCGGTGTCGTTCATCTCGCGGGTGTAAATCCATGGCATGATCGGGCTGATGTCTGATCCGTCAGGGCGTTTGCCTTCACGCATCGCCCTGAAAAAATCCTCCTCGGTCCAGGTTCCCAGGCCGTTGACGGGATCGGGTGTGATGTTGCTTGCCGGCGGCCAGTCGGGGGGTGTACCGGGGATTGGTCCCCCGGTAAGAGAGTTTCCGTGGCAGCCCATGCAGGTGGCGGTGACATATGAACCGTACTCGATAGAAACCTCTTCCACGATGGTAGCCGGGCGCTGCATGTCGTGATCGATCAATTCAGCATGGAGCAGCGGAAATTCACCGGCCAGGAAAAGAGCGCGGCCAAGGGGCCCGACTTTAATGGGTGGAAAATCCGAATTGACCGGAGGGACGGAACGGATATAGGCGATGAGTTCGGCGATATCGGAATCGCTGAAATGAGCCCAGTCCATGGAGGGCATAAAACGAACCGGTTTGCCGTTCTTCTTCACGGCATGCCTGATCGCACGGTCGATATCCTCGTTGCTGTAGGTGGTTCCAATACCCTGAACTCCGGTGGTCAGGTTTGTGCCGTAGAAAAACCCGATCCCGGGATCTTCAACAAATACCTTGCCTCCCAGATCCTCGCCATGACAATCGATACATCCTCTTATTGTAAACAGGTATTTACCCCTGGCAATGCTGAGGGAGTCTGTGGGCACATTTAACTGTGCCATCTCTATATGAAAATCTGCATTCATCCTGCTGGTAGAGGCGGTATAGACATACGCCAGCAACAGGGTTATGAGCAGAATAAGGAACACAAGTACCATACCAGTTACCTTCAGAACACGTTTCATATTTTCCCGATTGAGTTTTTAAGTAAAAAGCACGTCAAAACGATAAAGACGTACGCAAGTTTGGATGATGATAGGGATACTTGCAAGTATGATGAATCCGTAAATTTACTTAAAATTGTGCCAGAACCAGCCGGAATGGCCCTGTATCAACGGTTTGAGGCACTGAGCGAAGAGCCCGTTGTTCAGTACCTTGAAATTCAGACAGGGCAGAACAGACCGGATCGGTTGGTCAATACCGGGTCATGATCTCGTTCAGCGGTTTGCGCCCGATATCGGGCACCACCGCGTCGTTTGCCGGGTATCCG
>RECM01000233.1 GCA_007694035.1 Balneolaceae bacterium | reverse complement strand
GATAAAACGTACTTCTGAAACATTCAGATTTGGGTTGTTGCGTCGCTCAAAATCACGAAGTGGCATAACGTTAAAGCTTAATCCGGTTCTCGGATCGCCTACGTTACCATCGCTGTCCGGTTGAGCAACCGTTTCAATTGGTGATGCAAAATCGACATTCTGGATTTTGACCGTAGCTCCGCATGCTGATAGCATGAACAGGACTGCGGCCATCATCACAAAATTCACATTGCGATATGATTTTCTCAGGTTCATTGTTTTATCTGGAATTTGTTATGGTTTGTTGAATGAAAATAGTTTATGGAAACCGCCCTGACTTTTCAGTTTTATGCCAGGCAAAATTAGTTTACCCCCGGCATTAAGTTATCAATTTAATGATTTTTATGTGTTTTTTAAAGAATCATTAACATTTAGGCTCCGCATTGAGTGAAAACCGTACCAACTCAGGGATTTTCGTGGCCTGATACTTGCTTTCAAACCCTGTAACGATGGAATATCCGGTTTAATACTTTAACAATGTATTAATGAGTGCACCTTCTTTTAAATTTTTCATGCCTCCCAAAAAAGTGAGCTCGAGAATAAATGAGTAACCGATTACCTCTCCGCCGAGCTTTTCCACGAGTTTGGTGGCTGCGCTTGCTGTTCCCCCGGTTGCAATAAGATCGTCGTGAATCACCACCCGGTTGCCTTTAATGATAGAATCGGCATGTATCTCAACAGAATCGGTACCATACTCAAGCTGATAGGTTGCCGATACCGTTTCTCCGGGCAGTTTGTTAGGTTTTCTGATAGGTACAAAACCGGCGTGCAGATCCATCGCAAGAGTGGTGCCAAACAGGAAACCCCGTGATTCAAGACCCACAATCAGATCCACATTTTTATTCAGAAATGGTTTGGCCAGCAGCCTGGAAGTGAGGTTCAGGGTATCGGGGTTTTTCAGCAACGGGGTAATATCCTTAAAAATTATCCCCGGTTTTGGAAAGTCGGGTATATCACGGATATTTTGCCGGAGAAAATTAAGTGCGGATTCTTCGAAATTAATCATATTGTAGTCTGTTCTGTTAAACGAACAAATGATACCACTTTTAAAGTAAACAGCAAATCACACCATTGAATAACCTGCAACAATTTAAGATACATGATATCAATATGGGCCACGCGCTCAGGGAGGCTGAAGAGGCCTTTACAATCGGCGAGATCCCCGTTGGTGCCGTTGTAGTTTTTGAAGGGCGGATAGTCGGGCGCGGGCACAACCAGGTTGAAATGCTCAAAGACCCCACAGCCCATGCCGAGATGATCGCCCTTACTGCCGCCTGTGCCACGCTTGACAATAAATTTCTTGTGGAGTGTACCCTGTATGTTACCCTGGAACCTTGTCCCATGTGCGCGGGAGCTTCGGTATGGACCCGCGTCAAACGAATCGTATACGGCGCGGCCGACCCCAAGGCCGGGGCATGTGGTTCACTTTTCAATATCGGATCCAATAACAAACTGAACCACAGGGCGGAAATTATTCAGGGAGTACGTGAGGCGGAATGTGAAGCAATCCTGAAACGTTTTTTCAGGGGCAAAAGAGAGTGATGAAGCAGGTGTTCACTTCCTGTACAAACCTTCGTCAGAAATGATTTTACAAACGGCTTCAGGAATATAATCACCGGATAACAGACCATCCGACGCTCTCCGGCGGAGTTCGGTAGCTGATATATCAAGCGGTTCGTGTTCGATAAAAGTGACCCGGCCGGTGAACTCTGCAGGCAGTTCAGGTCTGGAAAATCCGGGCCTTTCTGCAACAATGAGCTCAAATTGCCGGAGGATGTCTTTGTATCTGAACCAGCTGGTGAATTCTGCAAGGCTGTCGCCGCCTATACAGAGGCGGATGACCGAACCGGCAGCCTCATCTTTGAGATACATGAGGGTATTCCAGCTATATGAGGGTACCGGCAGCCGGCTCTCCAGATCAGATACCTCGATTTGGCGGATACCGCTGAACGCCGCTTTCGCCATATTCAGACGGATCTCATAGCGGGACAAGTCGTCACTTTTATGGGGCGGCACAAATACGGGGACCACCATCAGACGGTCTATTCGGCCCGACTGCAGAAATGATTTTGCGATGCTGATGTGACCATGATGCGGAGGATCAAATGAACCACCCATCACACCAACCACCGGTCTATTCACGGGACGACAGCTGCTGCGAGGCTTTGGCATAGCTTACCCTGGCCACATCATAGTAAGCCTCGGCCCTGGATCTGTTTTCACCCCTGGGGAAAACCTGGAGATAGCGCTGATAGGAATCAATAGCCATCTGATACCTCTCGGGCTGGCGCTCTTCCACGGAATTATCCGCATAAATGATATATGCGTTAATCTGATTTACCAGAGCCTGTTCCGCCCATTTTGTTTCCGGGTAGTAGTCGAGTACAAGTCCGAAGTAGATGGCTGCGGCATTGTACTGTCTCATCCTCATATAGAGATCGGCGGCACCATACATTTTTCGTGCCTGCCGGTTTCTGAGATCGTCGATATAGCCCATAGCCTCGGCCACATACGGGGAATCCGGATAACGTGATATAAACAGGTCGAACAGTTCGAGTGACTGCCGTCCGTTGGTTTGATCGAGATTGTAACGGGGCGTGATCCGGTAGTAGCTCAGGGCTTCTTTGAATTCGGATTCTAACCGGTTTTCGACCCGTGGATAGTTGGTGTAGTGCCTTCTGTACTCGGTAGCCGCAATGAGGAATTCGCGGTTGTTAAAATAACTTTCAGCAAGGTAGAACTGCGCTTCGCTGGCATACTCGGTGCCCCTGGCAATACTAAGTACCGTCTCGAACGCACGTGCAGCGTCTCCGTAGCGACCCCGCTCGAACTGGTCCATCGCTTTTTCGAAAGCTACTTCAATTGTATCGCCGGGCCTGATGAGGGATTTGGAACTGCAGGATGCGAGAACAAATCCCGCAATAAGCAGAAGAAAAACGAATCTGACAGAAGAAAACATGAAAATCGGTTTGTTTGATTAAGTGTCCCGGGTCTTTAACTGATTGAGCAGGGCTTTTATTTCATCCTTATATGATGAACCGGCAAATTTATCGAGATGTGAGATGGCATTCAAGTAATGAACTTCAACTGCTTTCTGCGCCTCGTCAATTACACCGAGCTTAAAATACAGGTTTATTACCTTATTGACCTCATCCTGTGTGTTTTCTTTGAGCTGAAGTATGCGAAGCAGTTCCTTTTTTTGAACGTTGTCTGCCTTTTGCAGCGCAAGTATGCTCAGCCAGGTTTTTTTTCCCTCGAAAATGTCGCCCCCCACTTTTTTGCCGAATTTGTCCGGGTCACCGACCGCATCAAGTAGGTCATCCTGAATCTGAAATGCAATCCCGGCCTCCATGCCGACCACCCCGGCATCATCGATCTGAGCGGTACCGGCACCCGCTACAACCGCTCCCATCTGAAGCGAGCATGCCAGCAGCCGGGCCGTTTTTCCGCTGATCATGTGCAGGTATTCATCGATGGTAACCTCTGTACGGCCTTCAAATTCGAGATCCATTGCCTGGCCTTCGCATACTATACGAACGGCGTCAAAAAACAGCTGATGGAGGCGGTGGTATTGCTCTTTCGTGTAACGGCTGTCGGAGCCATAGGTGTTCAGCTGGTCATAGGCAATCGCGAACAGTACATCCCCCGACAGTATTGCAACCGACTGATTCCACCTTGCGTGAACGGTTGGACTTCCTCTTCTTGAATCTGCCCGGTCCATTATATCATCATGAATCAGGGTAAAATTATGGAGCAGTTCAACACTCATGGCAGCCGGAATGGCATTTTCAATGGCGCCGCCGTTCAGTCCGCAGCCCAGTAATGCAAGCCTGGGGCGTATTCGCTTGCCGCCGAGACCGAGTGCGTACCTCAATGGCTGGTAGAGCGACTCCGGTTCATCAGGAAAAGGGATGTTGCCAATGGCATTTTCGATTAGCTCGGCCAGATTATCGGTGGTTGGATGCATTTGTTCAGATTGTATCGATAGTTGTTCTGATGTGACGGATACCGGCTTCATCAAATGATTTGCAGCCGATGAGGCACAGGGCAATCCTGCTTTCAGATTTCCATTTTTCAAGTAAACGCACGAGCCCCTCCCGTCCGTTCTCCGCAAGTGCTTTCATAACCGGCTGCGCAGACGCCGAAAAATCGGCCCCGAGCGCCGATGATTTCACTATATCGAGACCGGAACGGATACCACCCGATGCGATCAGCCCAAAATTGCGCGATCTGAGTGAACGCATCTGCAGCAGGCAATCGACGGTAGGGATACCCCAGTCGTCGAACACTGATTCCGTGTCTGTGCGAAGGCTCTCAACCCTTGCCCAACTTGTACCACCAGCCCCTGCAACATCGATAACGGTAACGCCTGCATCAAGCAGGCGCCCTGCCACGGCCGCCGATATTCCCGCACCGGTCTCTTTCACGATCACCGGCACATCCGACATGTCGACCAGGGCGGCTATGCCATCGAGAACGCCTTTAAAATTCACATCCCCTTCGGGCTGAAGCAGCTCCTGCAGCGGGTTCAGGTGTACAATAATGGCATCGGCTCCGATTGATCCGGTAAGAATATCAACCTGGCTGCGCGGCAAACCGCCGATGAGTTGGGCACCGCCAATATTACCGGCTATGAACGCTGTTGGAGCATGTTTTCTGACGATGGAGAACGAATCCACCAGTGCGGGCTGCTCGAGCATTGCCCGCTGCGAGCCCACCCCCATCGGCAGATTGTGTTCCTCGCAAAAGGCCGCCAGTACCGCGTTGTACTCCGTTGCGCGGTCGTAACCACCTGTCATCGACGAGACAAACAGCGGATAAGAAAACGTACGGCCGAGAAGAGTTGCATCCAGTGATATATCATTCAGATTCACCTCAGGGAGTGCGTTGTGGAGCAGTTCTACCGATTCCAGCCCGGCACTTTTCCTGTACCCGGCAAGGCCGGCGACCGTTAGATCCACGTGGTCTTTTTTTCTGCGGCTTATATCCATATCAGTTAAATAAGATACGAACCCCCATTCACATGGATGGTGGTGCCGGTAATATGCAGCATGCGGCCGGCCGCAACCGCCGATACCACCTCGGCCACATCGGAGGGCTGGGTGAGTTCGGGTACGGCCAGGCCTTTCATAACATGGTCTTTGCCGTACAGCCGTATGGCATCGCTGGCCATATCGGTTTCGATAAAACCCGGTGCGATGGTGACCGCTGTAATTCTGTGGCAGGAGTATTCGCGGGCAACCGACTTTGTAAATGCCGTAAGAGCGGCTTTGGAAGCTGCATAATCGGCGAATTCGCCGGTATCGCCCCGATAAGCGGCACGGGAGGCTATATTGATGAGTACCCCGTTGCCCCGGTGTATCCATACAGGCAGTACCCAACGGGTTAGCATGGCGGGGATCGTGTAATTGACCAGCATGGTTCCGGCGGAGTGTGCCATCCAGCCGGCATCGTCTTCATCAAGCATATCGAAACCGGCGGCGATTCCGGCATTGTTGATGAGCACGCCGGGCGCGTTATCGGAACGCAGTACAGGCCCGATCTTATCGGTTACCTCTGCCGCGTTGAAAAAATCCGCTTTGATCGCATTAAAACGGGGGTGTTGCTGAAGTTCATCGGGTACAGCCGATTTGCTGTGGGTGCCTGTAACTGAAAAGCCTTCGGCCAGCAGCTTTACGGCGATGGCCCGGCCGATCCCCCTCGACACCCCGGTTACAAGGGCGTGCTTCGTATTGTGATCATTATTCAACAGCTGCGGCAGTTTTATTTTTTGATTTTCTGTAGACCGGTACAAAAGAACAGGCCTCTCCGTACATCAACCGGTCAACAACCGGCAGCAGTCTGTTTGCGGCATAGAGATATACACCGGGAGGCATCTGCACATCGCTGCATCCTTTAAGCAACACACGCTTGCCAGCAAAACGGCTCCAGTCTTCTTTCTCAAGGCCGGCGCGGTAGGCCTCAAGCCACACATCCGGTTTGTTACCGAACCAGACATTCCTGGCAGTTCCTGCCGCATACGTTGCAACCAGCATATAAGCCCAGGACGCGATGATGGCATCGGTTGAACAGAATACCGCCAGGTTTTTATTACGGTACTGTTCCCAGTCGTGCTGCCCGAGGGCTTCCCTGAAATCCTTCTCTCGCAGCACATATTCCATGTACAGATAGTCTTTCAGATCGAACTCCGCCACGGGTGCCGGGTCCAGGTAGGTTTTCAGGTCGATGGTGATGAGGCCGGATTTGGCCACTTTATTATCAATCATTTTTACCTGCTAATGTTCTTATACTCGAATTCCAGGTTTTACTAAACGGCGAACGACTCTCCGCACGAGCAGGTTCTTGTGGCATTGGGGTTCACAAAATGAAACCCTTTCCCCTCAAGGCCGCCGGTGTAGTCGAGTTCGGTGCCGGCCAGATAGAGGAAACTGCGCATGTCGACAATAATCCTGACGCCGTTGCTTTCGAATTCCTTGTCTTTGGATCCGGCCGGAAGCTCCTCCTTCTCGAAGTCGAGCTGGTAGGTCAGGCCCGAACAACCACCGCCGGCAACACCAATTCGCAGAGGCGCACTATCGTCTATCGCGTCGTTCTGCCTGATTTCGGCCAGTCTGTTTGCTGCTCTTTCTGATACTATTATCATGGTTTATAACCTGTACGATCCGAATCAGATACTTTGAATCGAAATTTCTGGGTCAATTCTTCTGACCATGCTTTCGATTGCAAACAATGTTCCTGTGGTTGCGGTCGGACATGTACCGCAGGCACCCTGATAGTGCACTTTAAGTACGTTGTTTTCCAGACCAACAATCTTCAGTCCGCCGCCGTCGGCAAGCAGATAAGGCCTCACCTGTTCGTCGAGCATCTGGTTGATCTGCTCCAGGCGGGGATCGTTCAGTGCTTCTTTGCTGATGTGTACTTCCTCGTCGTCGGTTTCCAGGCTTTCGACGGCTGTAGCCTCACGAATTGGCGGGGCGAGCAAACGCAGCAGCTCATTCCAGTCGGCGGTGCCGTCCTGGGTAACGGTTACGTACCGGTCGACATAATAGACCGATAATACCGAGGGGATTTTGAACAATTCAGAAGCAAACGGGTCTTTTTCTGCCTGCTCAGCATTTTCGTATGAACGTGTAATACCCTGCGTTAACGGTTCGCGAAGCACAAACCGCATTGCGTTGGGATTCGGTGTTCTTTCTATTTCATTTATTTTCGGCATGGTTTTTCTGTTTATAACGAGTGAAACGTTTTATTCTGTACTGACCTTCCGGTCGCCCTTCAGGGCCGCGTCGAGTGTGTGCCAGGCGAGTGTAGCGCATTTAACCCTGGCAGGAAGGTCTCTGACACCGGCAAAAATTTTAAGCCTGCCCAGGTGGTTGGCTTCGGTATCGGGATCGAGTTTTCCGGTACTCATCTGGTGAAACTCGCGGAACAGGGTATTCACTTCGTCCAGCGGCTTCCCTTTTACCATTGTGGTCATCATTGAGGCCGATGCTTTCGAAATGGCACACCCGTCGCCCATAAAGCTCACATCCACCACTACATCATTTTCATCGACAGTGAGGTATACATCGATTTTGTCGCCGCAGAGCGGGTTATCGCCGTGGGCCATGTGGCTGTGCCCCTCCAGTACCCGGTAGTTGCGGGGTTTTTTGTTGTGATCGAGAATCACATCCTGGTAGAGGTTTCTGGTGTGTGTGTTAAGCATCGAACACCTCTATAACTTTCCTCACGCCGGCAACAAGCCGGTCGATTTCTTCGGTGGTATTGTAGAAGGCAAATGATGCCCTTGTTGTAGCGGGAATACTGAAACGGTCCATCACCGGCTGGGCGCAGTGGTGACCTGTACGTACGGCAATACCCTCTCCGTCGAGAATGGTTCCCACATCATGCGGATGTACGCCATCGATCACGAACGACACCAGCGAGGCTTTTTCCCGGGCTGTACCGATAAAACGAACCTGTGGAATTTCACCCAGTTTACGGGTTGCATAGTCCAGCAGCATATTTTCGTAATTTTGTATCGCCTTTTTGCCAATACTGTTGATGTAATCGGCAGCTGCACCCAGCCCTATGGCCTGCGCGATTGGCGGGGTTCCGGCTTCAAAACGGTATGGGAGTTCGTTGTAGACCACCTTGTCGAAGGAAACGCTCAGGATCATGTCGCCGCCCGACCGGTAGGGACGCATCTTTTCCAGCAGTTCCTGCTTTCCATACAACACTCCGATTCCTGTCGGACCGTACATTTTATGGCCGGAAATGGCATAGAAGTCACATCCAAGGTCCTGTACGTCGACAATTTCATGCGGTGTTGCCTGCGCGCCATCCACTAAAACGGGGATATTTTTACGGTGCGCGGCTTCCACAATCTTTTTAACCGGATTGATGGTGCCAAGCGCGTTGGAGATGTGGTTCACACCAACAATACGGGTCCTGCTTGTGAGATAATCGTCGAGGTTGTCGAGTATGATCTCTCCCCTGTCGTTGATCGGCAATACCCTGAGCTTCGCTTTTTTGCGCTCGCACAGAATATGCCACGGAACGATATTGGAGTGGTGTTCGAGGTGGGTTATCAGGATCTCATCCCCTTCGTTGAGGCGTTCCTCGACAAAACTGCTTGCCACCAGGTTTACGGCATCGGTTGTACCGGAGGTGAAAATGATCTCTTTCAGGCTGGCAGCGTTCAGAAAAGCACGGATTTTCTCTCTGGCTTCCTCATACAACGACGTGGCTTCCTGGCTGAGGGTATGAACCCCCCGGTGCACATTGGAATGGTGAGACTCATGATAGAGTTTTACCGCATCAATCACCTGCCTGGGCGACTGGCTTGAAGCTGCATTGTCGAGGTAAGCGAGTGGCATACCATTGATCATGCGGCCCAGAACGGGGAAATCTTCCCTGATCTGGTCCACATTCAACAAAGCGGTATTTTTTTCTGCTTCTCTGGTTTGAATCATACTACATTTTCAACTGCTGTTTCGGCGAGAATGAGTTCTTTTACTT
>RECM01000152.1 GCA_007694035.1 Balneolaceae bacterium | reverse complement strand
TGGAGGCTGGATGTGGCCCATTGCATCAGGCACCCGTTCTGGAAGTCGTGGCGCAGGCATGTGAAAGGCATCAATGCGGATGCGTACCTGGTAGCGGAGGTGATCGACAGTGTGAAAGGGCAGAAGGCGTACCTGAAAGGCGATGAGTTCGACGCGGTGATGAACTACAACTTCACGTTCGCCTGTGCCGAATTTTTTATACCCGGCAAAAACCGGATCGGCAGCGACGGGTTTCATGCCCGGCTGAACGAGCTGTATTCCGCATTCCCCGGCGATACCACCCTGGTGATGCAGAACCTGCTCGGCTCGCACGATACCGACCGGATCGCCTCGCGCATCGCCAACGCCGACCGCATGGACATCAGAAACTGGAACCAATGGCACAACTTAGCCAAGGGGAACAACCCGGCATACTACACCGCCCGGCCGGCTGCAACCGATTACGACCGGCTGCGGCTGATGGTACTGTTCCAGATGACCTGGCCAGGGGCCCCGATGGTCTATTACGGAGATGAAGCCGGCATGTGGGGCGCCAACGACCCCTGCTGCAGAAAACCGATGCTGTGGCCCGAATTCACATACGAGGATGAGGCCGTTGGCCCGGACCGGCAGAAATACAGCGTGCCTGCCCCGGTGGAGGTGCGGCGTGACCTGTTCGACTGGCACAAAAAGCTGATCCATCTGCGCAATGAGCATGAAGCGCTCCGCACCGGCAGCCTTGAGGTGCTTACCACCACCCGCCGCGATTCACTCTTCGTATTCATCCGCGGCCAGGGCCCAGAGAAGCTGCTCATAATCGTAAATGCGGCAGATGAACCCGCGCAATTCAGCCCGGATCTGCCCGGACAAGCCCGCCTGGAATTGCTGGCCATGACCGGCAGCGTTACCATTACCGGCAAACATGCCATGACCGGCAGCGCTGCCACTGCCGGCAAACAGACCATGAGCGGAAGTGCTACTATTGCCGGCAAACAGGCCATGACCGGAAGCGTTACCACTGCCATCAAACCGGCAATAACCGGCAGTGCTGCCACTGCCGGCAAGCAGGCATTGGCTGAAACCGTTATTAAAGCGGGGAAAATCAGCGGTGCAGTGTACCGGATTGCGGCAGATTGAAAAGAAAATTCACATTAATCATAATATTTTTTTAATCTTGCACATCCCCATTTGATCTGTTCATCTTCAAACGGCATTAACACAGCTCATTTTCAGCAACCGTGCAACAAAGCCTGACTGCAATAACACACCATGTCGCACTCTTTTAAAAAACCGCTTCTCAATCCCGTAACAATTACACTGCTGTATGTAGTATCGGGCGTGGTGTGGATCGCTTATTCCGACCGCCTGCTGGCATCGATGATCGACGACATCGAACTGATGGCGAGGATACAGACCTACAAGGGATGGGTGTATGTGCTTGTAACCGGTATGCTGCTGTACCTGCTCATCAGGCTTTACTCCTCAAGGATCAGGAAGACCGGCAACGAACTGCGCCGCAGTGAACTGAAGTACCGAAACCTGGTCGATCACAGTGGCTATGCCATACTGCTGTTCACCAGAAACCTTAATATTGACTATTGCAGCCCTGTTATCACAAAAATTCTCGGTTTTGATTCCCATGAATTGTCGGACGGTAAGTCGATAGGGGATTTTCTGCACCTTGATCACCACCAGGTGCTGGCCGATGCTGTCGGGAAGTTTGGCACGGCCGGCCAGAAACGCATTACCCTTGAAATGCAGTGGCGTAAAAAAGCCGCCGGCTGGGTCTGGACGGAGTGTATCCTGTCGGAGTTCAACGGTACCGACAAAGATTCCGATCACCTGCTTATGCTGCAGTTACGTGATATCAGCAGCATCAGGGAACTGTACCGGCAGGCGGAACAGAGCCATAAAAAATTCGAAAACCTGTTTCAGAACGCGCCGGTAGGGTTCCACATTAACGGGCCCGACAAAAAAATCACGGAAATAAACCAGGCCGGGCTCGACATACTGGGCTACACAAGGGATGAGATCGTAAACCGGAAATCGTGGACGGACTTTATCAGCACGGATCAGCATGCACTGTTTGAGAAACGATGGGAAAAGATTTTCCGGACCGGCTCGCTCAGCGACGCCCGGTATACCGTGAAAACGAAGAACGGCGACCTGGTAGAGGTGGTAAAAAATGCCCGGCTGTTGCAGGACGGTTCAACCGGCGATTTCATCATTCTGAGCAACGTGGTGGATGTAACCAGTAAAAACAGGGCCGAAGAGCTTCTTAAAGAGAGTGAAACCCGCTACCGGTTCCTTTTCAAAAGCAATCCGCTGCCCATGTGGATTTACGACAAGCATACATTTGCCTTTATTGACGTAAATGATATGGCCGTTGAAAAATACGGGTATACCCGTGATGAATTTCTCTCGATGACCATAAAAGACATACGTCCCGAAGAGGATGTGCCGGTACTTTTGCAGAGCTATCGCAAACAAGAGAACCTGCATAATGCTGGAATCTGGCGGCACACCAGGAAAGACGGTACGGTCTTCCAGGTTGAAATTATCGCCAACCCGCTGGTGCTGAATGGCAGGGAGGTGGAAATAGTTCTGGCCTACGATGTGAGCGAAAAGATAAAAGCCGAAACGGAATTGCGCGAGAGCGAAGGCAAGTTCAGGAAACTGGCCGAAACTATCGACGCGGTTGTTGTGATCTATAAGGGAGAAAATTTTGTTTTCGTCAACAAGGGTACAGAGCGGATAACCGGTTATACCGCCGATGAGCTTAAAACCATGAAATTCTGGGAGGTTGTACATCCCGATCATCAGAAGATAACCAGGGAGAACGGGCTGGCCCGGCAGCTCGGCGAGGAAGTGGAGAAATCCTACGATTTCAAAATTGTGAGAAAAGACGGAGAGGTGCGCTGGCTCAGTTTTTCTGCTTCTGCCATCATGTTCGAAGGTGAAAAAGCGGCCATTGGTACCGGTTTCGACATAACCGACAGGAAAATGGCCGAACTGAAAATCAGCGAACTGAACCGTGACCTCGAAAGGAGGGTGCGCGAACGCACGTCCGAGCTGGAAGCGGTAAATGCCGAACTGGAAGCCTTCAGTTATTCGGTGTCGCACGACCTGATGGCACCGCTGCGTGGTATTGATGGCTTCAGCCAGGCCCTGCTCGAGCAGTATGATAACAAACTCGACGATACCGGCCGAAACTACCTGACACGGATCAGGTCGGGCACGCAGAAAATGGGCAGCCTGATCGACGAGCTGCTCAAACTGTCGAGGATCACCCGCGCCGATATGCAGATGCAGGATGTTGACATCACTGCAATGGCGGAACAGGTGATGGATGATCTCGTGCGTTCTGAACCGGACAGAAAAGTGGAATTCAGCTGCGACGATAACATTATGATATATGGCGACAGGGGGCTGATGAAGGTTGTGCTTGCCAATCTGCTTGGCAATGCCTGGAAGTTCACCTCCCGGAAAGAACAGGCCGAAATAAAGGTAAAACGGCTGCAAAATGGCGCAGATGGTTTTATGGTACACGATAACGGGGCCGGTTTCAATATGCAGTATTACAGTAAATTGTTCTCCCCGTTTCAGCGCCTGCACAAATCATCGGAGTTTGAAGGCACTGGAATCGGTCTGGCCACCGTACTGCGGGTTATTAAAAAACACGGCGGAACCATCGAGGCGGTATCGGTAATTGATGCCGGTTCAACCTTTACCGTTAAACTGCCGGCAGGGCATACAGCCCCCGGTTTTAACTGATTATCAGAGCGTTATCTGGTAATAGGTTTATTACCAACTTTCTTAGTATAATGAGTCGGTTATCCAACGGTAATACAACTTATTTGGTTGAATATGGGTTCAGAAAGGGTTGAAAAAAAATATCTGTTGCTTGTCGACGACAACGAAGACGATATCGATCTTACGTTGATGGCCTTGCAGAAGAATAAAATTGCAAATGAAATTGTTGTTGTTATTCTGACCTCCTCAAGTGAGCAGCGGGATGTGCTTGAGGGGTATAATCTCGGTGCCAACAGCTACATCCGTAAACCGGTCGATTTCAATAAATTTTCAAATGCTGTGCGACAAATGGGGTTGTACTGGCTTGCTGTGAACGAACCTCCTGAATTTATCACCTGACAAAAACACATGGATAGGAAAATTGCGGTACTCATGATCGAAGATTCGGCTGAAGATGCCGAACTGGTAGAAATGACGCTGAAAAGTGGCAACCTTCAGGCACTTATTGAGCGTGTTGATTCGCCGCAGGAGCTTGAAAAGGCCCTGGCCGCCGGGAAATGGGATGTGGTCATCTCAGACTACAACCTGCCCGGTTTTGACGGCCTCAGGGCCCTCGAGATGGTGAGAAACAGCGGCACCGACCTGCCGTTTATCATCATCTCCGGCAAGGTGGGTGAAGAAACGGCCGTTGCCGCAGTACTGGCCGGCGCGCACGATTATGTTATGAAAGACAACATGAAGCGCCTGCCTACCGTGGTCGAACGCGAAATCAGGAATGCCCAAATCAGGGAAGCCGGCCGCCGGGCCGAACATGCCCAGGAAGAAAGCGAACACCTGTTCAGGCTCATTTTTGAAAACAGCCACGAGGGCATACTGCTTACCGATGGCGACGGTACCATTCTGGCTGCCAATAAACCGGCCTGCTCCGTACTGAAATGCGACATCGGCGATCTGTTGAATGCCAACAGGCAGAAGGTGTTTACCCTCGATGGCCCGGAAGGCGCATTCATCGAAAGCAGGATCCAGAAAGGCCAGTTCAAGGGCGAACTGATACTCACAAGAAAAGACGGCACCACGTTTCCCGCTGAAGTATCGGCGATAAATTTCACCGATAAAAACGGAAACGCCAGAAGCACACTTTTTTTCAGGGACATTACCGGACGCAAAAACAATGAACAGAAACTCAGATCATCCCTTAAAGAGAAAGACGTACTGCTGGCTGAAATCCATCACCGGGTAAAAAACAACCTGGCCATCATATCGGGATTGCTCGAACTGCAGTCGAACAACATTGAAAATCAACAGATCAAAGACCTGCTCAGCGAAAGCATCCACCGCATTAAAGCCATCGCCCTGCTGCACGAAAAAGTCTATAATTCGGATGACCTTGCCCGCATCAATCTGGGTGAATACCTCAAGGAATTTATCGGTACGCTCAGGAACTATTACCTGAGCAACGGCGAAAAAATAAATGTATTTATAGAAATTCCTGAAACATATATCAGTTTATCAAGTGCAATTCCGATAGGACTGATCGTTAATGAATTGATTACCAATGCCTTCAGGCATGCCTTTACAGGGCGAGACACGGGCAATGTTCGGGTCAGTCTTGATCATGTTATCGATAAATATTTACTCAAAATCATTGATGATGGTATAGGAATGCCGGATGATGTGATTACCGGAAAATCAAAAAAACTGGGAATGACACTCGTTTACGGCATGATACACCAGCTCAAGGCCGATATTGAGATAAACCGAAATAATGGAACTGCAGTTGCGATTACTTTTAATGCCGTTCCGGTAAAATAATCCATGCTTTGAAAACTGTATTGATCGTTGAGGATGAAATCATTATTTCCATTCTTATTGAAAAACTCGTTCAGAAGCTGGGGTTTAATGTGATCGGAAAGGTCGAGAACGGCGAAGATGCGATAGATGCCGCTCTGCGCCTGAGCCCCGACATTATTCTCATGGATATACAACTCGCCGGTGAAATGGATGGAATTCAGGCAACCGAAAAGATCAAAGAAAGTATCCGCGCATCTGTTATTTTTGTAACCGGGAATTCTGATATGGGTACCCGAAACAGAGCCATGAAAACCAACCCCGAAGCGTTCCTGATAAAACCCGTGGATATGATTACCCTCAAGAAACATCTTGATCTCGCTGTGGGAAGCATCTGATTGCCCTCGTTCCGGTGCGACCGAAAATGCCGGTGTACTTTATTTATTTTTTATTTTTGCTGAATTTAACCCTCATGTCAGGAAATAACCCGTTGATTTTGATTATTGAAGATAACCCCAGCGTTATCCGGCTGCTGGAGTTTAAACTGGCAAAAGAGAACTTCCGGTTTGAACACCGCGACAACGGCCCAGATGGTATCGAAGCGGTAAAAAAACTCAGGCCCGATCTTGTGGTACTCGATGTGATGCTGCCTGGCTTCGATGGGTTCGAAGTGCTGCGCCAGATACGCCAGGATGCTCAGATCAGAGAGACACGGGTTATGATGCTCACCTCTAAAAACATGGAAGACGACCTTGAGCGCGTGTTCTCGATGGGAGCAATGGAATTCATGTCGAAACCTTTCAAGCTGGGTGAATTCATGATACGGCTCAAACGCATTCTGAACTGAAGTATTTATCTATATGAATCCGTTTCCGGGAATAGTAGCAGACGAACTCGCAAGAAATTTTTGTTCTTGTGGTGCTGGTCGTATTGCTGATAATGAGCACGTTCCTGGTACTCACTGCCGTTATCCTCCGGAAAAAACACGAACGCGATGAAGCCTACCGGCTCCGGAAAAAAGAGGAACTCTACCCGCTTGTACTCAACTACCTCGACCTTGATCCGTCAAACCGCAAAGAGGTCGAAAAAGCGGAGTCGGATATTATAAAACGGCTCAAAACCGCACGTGACCTGGAAGTACTCGAAGACCTCGCCCTTGAAATCATCTACAATATTGCCGGCGCTGAAAAACTGAAACTCCGCCAGCTGCTGCTCATTCAGCCTCTGTACACCCAGCGCTACAGGCAGCTTAAGTCATGGAGGATCGAAAACCTGATTCAGGGCTGCCTTTATTTTGTGAATGTTATCAATCAGCGAAGCAACGTGCTTGAGCAGATTTTTCCGCTGCTTGAAAACAGGTCGGTTCTGGTTCTTCACACCGCGGCCAGCGCCATCTTTGCCTACGATGAGGTTGCAACAAGAGGCCGGGCCCTGAAAAAAGTCTGCATGCGCAGCGGTATCAGCGAAATGGCGCTGCTCGAACTGGTTTATAAATTTCACAACAAGGAATTCGACCAGATGGACGAGGAGGTGGCCGAGCTGAAGAGCATCATATCAGACCGCTCGGTGCCCAATGTAAACCGCAGTGTGATCATAAAAAGTGTGGCCGACATCGGGTATGCAACCATGGCCGATTACCTGCACGATATGATTACCGGTATGCAGCAAACCGACAACGGGATTATTGCAACCAGCCTCATCCATGCCATGGGCCGGTTTGAATACGCGGATGCCGCGGGGCTGCTGGCAGAAAAATACAGCGATTCGCCGGATGTAACCATACGGGAAACACTGGCCGATACACTTGGCAAACTGGGAAATACAGAGTCTATACCGGTATTGATCGGCATGACCTCCGACGCTGATTTCGGGGTACGGGTGAGGGCGGTTTATGCGCTTGCCGCACTCGGTGAACCCGGCTATGAAGCACTCAGGGGCATGGAAGGTACCGAAGACGAGATTCAGCGCATCGCGTCGAGTATTATCGCCCAACTTGAAACAGGCAAACAAAAGGAAGATTAGAATGGATTTTATAAGAGAATTTCTGGCCTGGTTCAACAGCGGCATACTCATATATTTTCTCGTGCTCAATGTTACTTATATCATATTGGTCGCCATATCGTTTTTCTATGTGCGCTCTCAGATCAAACTCAAAAAAGTATACGACCTTACCGGGCTGTTCACATCCAAACTATACCTGCCGGTAAGTATTCTCACACCCGCATATAACGAAGAGGCCAATATTATCGCTTCGGTTAGGGCCCTGCTTCAGCTCGAATTCCCCGAATTCCAGGTGGTGGTAATCAACGATGGCAGCACCGACAATACCATGCAGAAACTGATCGACCACTACAAGCTCGCCAGGGTCGATAAATACTATCCGCTCATAATCAACCACCAGCCGGTAAATGCCGTCTATGAATCGGAGCTGTTTCCCGAACTCACGGTTATCGACAAGAAAAACGGGCGCAAGGCCGACGCCCTGAACGCCGGGCTGAATATTGCCAGGTATGATCTCGTCTGTTCGATCGATGCCGACTCAATACTTGAACCGGATGTTCTCAAAAAGATGCTCCGCGCCTTCATGGAAGATGAGGAGACGGTAGCTGTAGGCGGAATTGTGCGCGTAGCAAACGGCTGTACCTTCAGCCAGGGTCGGATCCAGAAAATCGACACTCCGAAAACCTTTCTGGGCCGCATTCAGGTGGTAGAATATCTCAGGGCATTCCTGTTCGGCAGGGTCGGGTGGGACTACCTGAACAGCCTGCTCATCATATCAGGGGCGTTCGGTATTTTCGACCGCAGAGCGGTGATGCGTACCGGTGGCTACGTACACGATACGGTGGGCGAAGACATGGAACTGGTAATCCGCCTGCACCACTACTACCGCAGCAGGAAAATCCCGTACAAAATCCGTTTCCTGGCCGAACCTGTCTGCTGGACCGAGGTGCCCGAAGATATCGCCACCCTTTCACGGCAACGAAACCGCTGGCAGCGCGGCCTGTCCGACAGTTTGTGGAGGCACCGCCGCATGATGTTCAATCCGAAATACGGCCGCCTCGGTTTCCTCGCCATGCCGTTTTTCGTCATATTTGAGATGCTCGGGCCCGTAATTGAATTCCTGGGATGGATAGCCATACTGGTAGCACTGCTCATCGGGGCGATCAGCTGGCCGTTCTTTTTCGCATTCCTGGCCGCAGCCGTATTCCTGGGCATGATCCTTTCACTGGCCTCCGTACTGTGCGAGGAGTTTACCTTCCGCAGATATCCGAAAACAAAACATGTGCTCATACTTTCACTGTACGCCTTTTTCGAGAATTTCGGATACAGGCAGCTTCACACCTGGTGGCGGCTCAGAGGCATGTTCGATTTCGTAAGAGGCCGCCGCGAATGGGGAACCATGGAACGCAAAGGGCTGGATTCGGGTACTTAGGAATACAGGAGCAGCAGAAGGCAGAAAGCGGCGAAAAGGCAGAAAGCAAAAGGCATCCCCACGGCGAAAGCAGTATGATCAGACATACCAGGAAGAGGATGTGCTGCGGCGTTTCTGACAGAGAGATTGGGAAGCCTCCCACCTCGCGCC